>CAZWWD010000176.1:0-1540 GCA_964637155.1 uncultured Candidatus Bathyarchaeia archaeon | reverse complement strand
CAATAGGCTTACGCAGAATATTTTCTATCTCAGTTACGCTCTCATAATATCCCTGGCCCTTCGCGATTATTAAATCGACTCTTTCAAGCTGCCTCAAAAATTCCTCCGAGCATTCATCCAAGTTTAAGCCTATCGAGCTACTGCCAGTGGTTATAACTTCTGCAACACTATTCAATTCGACCTGCAATGCATCTTCCATGGTGGCGTCATTTAAGATGGGAGCTGACTTAACAACCGCTAGGACTTTAACTGGGTAATTGCTGGTGATGAACTCAATAAAAATTTTATCGAATGCTATCTCACCAGCATTGTCCAGAAGATAAAGAACTCTATTAGCTTTTGAGAGAGCATCCATTAGCTTAGGTGTATCATCAATTGTTAATTTGCCCCTCAAGCATTTCATTAACGATTTCTCTAAGTCCCCCATTGTTACTTCATAGCCCTCAACTTCAAAATCTATAGAGTTTCCGCATATGGCTCCTAAAGCCGCGAACTTAAAGGCCTCCCTGAAACTTAATCTGGCGAGTTCATCTCTCAGGAGTGGAGATAGCTTCATAGCTATTCTATTGGATTCCCTCTTCAATTGGGCGAACGGATCATTGTTCCCAGTTATCTTTTGAACGAGTCTAAAAGCATAGGTATGTATCATCGCAGGGGTCATATCTAGCAGATTATGATTCTCGCTCAGCCACTTCAAGACTTCAGTAACAGCTTTCATTTGTAACTCTTCATTATCCGTAGCCTTAGTAGCTATGTCATATGTAGCTCTAACGGTACATGGTATACAAAGTATCTGTCCTTTCATTGGTTTTCCCCTTTTCTATGTCTCCGTTAGTAAAGATAAGCTGGCTTTTATAAGCATAGCGCTTAAGAACAAAAGAGTTTCATCATTTACTTTCCACCTAAAAAATAACTTTTAAAAATCCAAAAACTTAATAAGATGAATAGAAAATCCTTTTTAAAAGCCTCACTTATTTTGTTGGGGCTTGTGTAAGCAGTACTCTTAATTTAAGTTGGGAGAAGATGATGAGAAATGCGAGCAAAGTGGAAGAAGAAGAGGATGCGACGTGAAAAAAGAAAGAGAAGAAAGCGGCGTGCAAGATACAAGTAACAAAATTTTTTAGTCTCCTCAGCTGAAATTGCAGCTTTCATAATGGATTTTGAAGATATGTTTATTCACATACAAAAATAAAGATTAATAGGAATCGAGTTTAGAGTGAGCGCAACCTATGCTGAAATCCAAACAAATAGAGCAGATACTGAGCGTTATTAGAGACAAGAAAAAAGTTCGCAACGTCGGCATAATAGCCCATATAGATCACGGGAAAACAACTTTAACAGATCTGCTGCTAGCTGAAGCTGGGCTAATCCCCTACAGTCTAGCTGGAGAGATTCGGGTTCTCGATTATCTTAAAGAGGAACAGAAGCGTGGAATAACTATAAAGGCCGCCAACATATCATTGCTACATGAAGTTAATGGCGAAAAATACGTAGTAAATCTTGTTGATACGCCTGGTCATGTTGATTTTACAGGTAAAGT
>CAZWWD010000175.1:0-1571 GCA_964637155.1 uncultured Candidatus Bathyarchaeia archaeon | reverse complement strand
CAATAAGCTTGAATACATAATAATTCCAAAATTCTATGAAAGAAGAGACGAATGGGTAATTATGATGAATAATTCTATTGGAAAAATCGCATATTACTTTAACAGTCATAGGATGATGCGGAGATACGCTACGGAAGCCTACCTCCTATAATTCCAACCGAAGATACCTGAACTTTTATGTTGGATCAAATAGAATTAAGCACCATACAAGTTATTAAGGAATGCCCATAACTATATATTTTGATAAGCTTAGGAAATGGTTTATTTGAAAAGTTTGAAAACTTCCAGAGTGAATGATTTTAAGTCTGAACCCATAATTGTTTCATCATCGTCGCCTCTATCCGAGGTTATAGGCATCCTCCAACAAAAGAATGCCTATGAAGTATTCATCCAGAATGGAGATAAAGTTAGTATGATCACAATAAGGGAGATATTGAAGGCTTCCGACATTTACATGAAGGCTTCTTCACTCATGTTTTTCATTCCCAAGCTCTCGCCCAATGATAGCGTTGAGAAAGCTGCTAAGCTCATGAACGACTATAGACTAAGAGCCTTACCAATCGTTAACGAGGGAACTATAGAAGGAGCCATTACAACCCAATCTCTATGTCGAGCCTTCCTGTCGATGAGAATGCTCAAGCAAATTAGGATAAGTAAGGTGATGACGAGGAAACCAATAACCATCGACAGGAGAAAATCCGTATCGAGCGCCCGCAGTTTAATGCTTAAAAACGGTGTAGATCACCTGCCTGTATTAGATTCAGGTTCGCTCTGCGGGATTTTGCTCTCAAACCACATTGTACGAATAATGTTTCCAAAGGAGGGGCTGGAACGAGGAGCATTCGTTAGTGCCCCCTCAAGCTACCTAGATGTACCAGTTTCAGGATTAATGGATCCAAACGTTTTAGTGTGCGACCCCAAAGAAAAAGTTCTATCTATACTAAAAAGAATGATAACGAAGGGAAGATCCTACCACATAGTTTATCATATGCATGAGGTTCAGGGCATAGTAACCTACAGAGATTTTGTAGCTTTTCTAGCTGAACCGGAGAAAGCTGGTTTCCCCGCATATATAGTAGGTTTGCCGAAAGACAATCCCTTTGAGGCGCAGCTAGCTAGAATAAAATTTATGAGATGCGCTAAAGCTTTACGTAAGTCTCTTCCAAAAATAGAGGAGATACGCTCAATAATTAAAACAAAAGATATTTCAGGTGGTAGACGTAGATATGAAGTTGATATTTTAGTCAGAATGGCGGGAAAACGCCATATTTATTCACAGGACGGTTGGGAGCTCCCCTCAATATTTGACTCAATCGGAGATAAAATGATGAAACTTCTAACGAAAAATAAACTAAAAGAACATAGAAAAAGGGATGTAAAGAGACTCTTAAAAAACTAAATAAGCGTAAGATTATTGGTTAAGTGAAAATAGTCTTTTTCAATCATTAAGGCTACCAGGGTTCTCTTCCATACTGGCGAACATATCTGTTATAGTATTTAGCGCTCTATTATGCTCACATATTAATGATTAAGCTAGGTTTAACTGCCATTTTGTTGATTATCGTTTGGAT
>CAZWWD010000174.1:0-1579 GCA_964637155.1 uncultured Candidatus Bathyarchaeia archaeon | reverse complement strand
CTTTGGTTAACGCTTGTACTATGTCGCTTCTAGTTATAATTCCGAGAAGCACATTCTTATTTTTCTTATCGACCACGAGCACTCTCCCTATGTTATAAGTATTCATCTTCTCTAAGGCTTCTTCCACGCTGTCCTCTGGAAAAACAGTTACTAGATCTTTTGAGCATATCTCGCCAATACGTGTACTACTTCTCTTCTCCTTTGGAACCTTCATGGCATCCTGCAATGTTACAACTCCGATTATTTTGTTTGATTCATCAATTACCGGATATCCTATATGGTGGTACTCAGCTATTTTATCAAGAAATTCATTAATGGTTAGATTAGGCCTCAAAAATACAACTTTCCTCGTCATTATTTCCCTAACACTCATTCCTTCGAGCCCGTTAATTCTGCCGGAGATAAATTTCGCTGAGAATTTTACGGCGCCGGGAACCGGGACTCCTCTCCTAATAAGATTCTTAATTTCCTGCAACGCCGATTCCCTCTTGTAGGTTGCCAATTGAATCAGATGGGCTAGAACTTCGGGCTCAATTCTCTTAGTTACTATAGCTCCCTCCTTAACAGACTTGTTAAAGATTTCTTCTCCTCTTTGGGTCCTAATTATAACTACTGACCAATCTTTTAGTGGACTGGCCCCGCCCACACTTAGATCCGCGAACTCAGACGTAAAATCAACGCATGTCCTACATCGATTTAATATATGCTCTTCAACCATCGGCAATGGAATCCGCTTCTCACCATTCTTTGTGTAAATTATATACTCCTTAGATGATAGATCGACGTGCTGAATCTCATTAGCTGCAATAGCATGCTCGTGTAAAAGATATTCCAGTAGCAATCTAAGCGAAAAAGTCCAAAGACAGAAGAGACCTATCACTATCTCCAAGCTATCTATTATTCTATGTTGCCAGGCCTCAAGCTTACGTAATGCAAGAACATGACAGGGAACTCCAACAAAGGCTATATGAGCTTTACCATACTCATAAACCGCCCGTCCGAAAGCTCGAGCTACAGCTGAGGGAACAATCTTTGTCTCAACTGCTGAAAGCATGTCATCAGGTACAAGGCTTATTGCTGGTCTAACCTTTATTGAAAGAGATGGAGATGACTCAGATATTATAGCGCTGTCTATTATCCGCTTATCTATGGCAAATTTCAGCAGAGCATTCACAACGCCTCCGCTTCTCGTTGCTTCCCTTATAGAGGGGTCAGAAGCTTGAGCAAGCAGTATACGCCTATAACTACCTATGCTCTCCCTTCTGTAGGGTGCATCAGCGGTAAAACTTAAACTCTCATATAGGAGAGCGTCACTATGAGGGCATATATCATAGCATATCGGACAGAAGTCTAAATGCTCAGCACAGTCAAGTAGCCTACGAGGCCTATCACCTTCAATATGTATTGCGTGAATTGGACAGGCAGCTTCGCATGCTCCGCATAATGTGCAAAATCCATTATTGATAATTATGTTTTCTAAATCTTCAAATGCTATAAGTTTATTAACATTATTTCGCATTATAAATCCTTCCGTACAATTGGTAAGTAAAGAAAACACTTCAATATTACCTTTGCTTTC
>CAZWWD010000173.1:0-1601 GCA_964637155.1 uncultured Candidatus Bathyarchaeia archaeon | reverse complement strand
AAAACAAGAAAAACAAGCAGGGCAAATGATCTATTATGTAGAACTTGCTTCCGCCCTTTACACTTTCAGCTTCGATATCGACACTAAATACATAGGTAAGATCACATTCAAAATAGATAGAGCAGGAGAATCCGTTATTGATGAGAAAGAAATAGTTGCCAGAAAGAAAACGATGTTTGAAGCCTTTTCCAGATTTATGACGGAAATGATGTTCGGCGCTAAAAGAACTAGGTTTCTCCCAGTAGTTGATTGGGAAAGTGCAGTAATAGCTGTAAGCGATGATATTTGGACAGTGCCAAGCCCCGCAACAAGACAGTATATCCAGAAATCTAAGGAAAAACTCGAGTTAATTAACTACAATACGAGTCTTTTCATATATGATTCCAAAGAGGGCGGAACATTAGAGAAAACGCTTTTTGAGGCAATAAAAGAGGCGAAAAAGAGAATTGAGGAACAGAAAGCATGAAAGCCTTCATAGTTGACATGGAATTTGATTGGGGGTTTCAAGCTAGAATAATAGGATTATCTAAAACTGCTCCATCCTATGATTATCCACCACCCACTACATTTTTGGGAGCAATAGCAGAGTCCCTAGCCAGAAAATACTGGCTTAGCGAAAGAACTTGGCCTCACTTCTTAAAGGCATTAACCTCAAATCTTCTAGCTTTAGGCGTGAGGCCTTTAAACTGCACTCCTCTAACCTTTATGGACATAAACAGGATAATATCAATTAGAAGGGCCGGAAAAGAATGGTATCCTAGCGCCCAATACATCTATAAGTCTTTTGATGCGCCCGCAAGAGGAAAAACTATATTTTCACCCCTTGAATATGATGCACCTCGCCTCAGATGGTTCATCATCTTTAAATCCAATAACATAAAAGTCAAAGATAAAGAACTTATTCTAGATACGGAAGATTTTTGGCGCATACATAGATTGGGTTCCAAGGAAAGCAGAGTTACCGTGGTTAAAGTGAATGAGGTCTCCGACAAAGTTGAAACATGCATGAAATGCGAAGCACGGACAAACTATAGTTTCCCGATAATTAATGGAATAATAGATCCTCTCGACGAATTTTTTGGCACTTGGATTTATGTTACCTGGGTAAATCCGTTTAGAATCGCTGAAATGAAAGTAAGCATGTTTAAGGCTTATATGGAGAGAAAAGCGATTTCCGCTTTCAAAGCACCTATTCTTGAAACACGCTTCAGCAGATATAGTCATCTAGTCAAACTTAGCAATTGGGCGAGTCTATATTATTATGAAGAAGATGAGGGTTATGAAGCAGTTGTTGGCAGAATTGAAGAGGAGGCAACGCTGTGATAAAGGTGAAAACTGGTTTACCTATCGATGATACCTTCCTCAGCCAGATAATTTATGAGGGATTACTTTTCATCATCAGCACCATACACATTAAGGTTAAATTAGGATTAGAAGAAGCTGAGTTACCTGATAATGCCTTTAAAGAAACGCTTAATGCATTAGATTCTAGAAAAATTGAAACAATATCAATAGTATTTACTGGAAACGATAAACCTGAGAAATTTATAAGTTCACTAGGGCTTTCAGGAAGGCCGGAAAAGAAAACTTATAGAGCTTTG
>CAZWWD010000172.1:0-1604 GCA_964637155.1 uncultured Candidatus Bathyarchaeia archaeon | reverse complement strand
AGAGTTTATTTTGGCGGGAACTTAATGAGAGAACAATTATATCCCTACGTAATTTTTTTACCCAAAGGCAGTAAACATAAGGTTTTAAGAGCTATTTTCGGTTCCTCGGTTCCAGTTGACATCTTGAAGTTTGCCCTGAAACAAGGCGTTTATAAGAAAATCTATCAGCGGGATCTAATTGAAAAGTTAGGCTACTCAAATAAGACTATTATTGAGCATTTAAAGACCCTAACAGAGATGGGAGTACTAAATGAGAAGATGGAGAAAACCGAGGTTTCCGGGCGAACCGTATGGCTTAAAACCTACATGCTATCAGATCTTGGCAAATGGTTCGCCCTTTTACTAGTTGAGGAAGAAAACCTGTCTAGGGAAGACAAGATCAAGATAGTACGCAGTGTCTTTAGATCCTACATTAGATGGATGAGAGACCTATCAGATAAGCTAGGAATTAAGAGAAGTGAATTACTAAAAATATTTGAAAAAGAAATGAAGAACAATGGGAAAATAGAATTCTAAACTTATGCGATTAGCTGATACGTAAAAAGGAGCTGAATTAGCCGACTATGTTATATAAATTGTTTTTGGTTTGAGAGAAATTAAGATGGAAACGCTTGGGAATTATAATTAGAAGGAAAACAAGATTTAATGGAAGATAGGGATCATGATGTGCTTCTTTCCAATAATCTTAAACCTACCCCCTCTCTCTTTGCAAATAACTACACTGTAGTTACTCTACGAAGAATTAGGTGTAAACCCGAAAGAAGCTTGTAAACGATTTCTTTACTGAATCGCAACACAAAACACAATTAATGGAGTTGGATTTTTGGAGCCCCCGCCGGGATTTAAAATAAAAGTGTAAGGTCAGATATTTGAGTGGTGCTTGGCCATCATCTTCTTTTTTCCGTTGGAGGGTAGGCAGGTTTATGCTGAGGTGCGAATGATGCTTAAGGATTGGAGAGGTGGGAGAAAAATTATAAGAGCGGTTTGTTATGGTTATTTTTAGGGTGGTTTGTTTGAGTGAATCTATTTTGGGGAAGGTTGAGGAGATTGGGAAGAAGATTGATGAGCTTAAAAGTTTTCTTGAAGATGTTTTCTTGACAGCTGAGGAATACTTGTTGCTGAGGGAAGCCGATGAAATTGTGAAAAATAAGCGGTTCAGCGAGTTGAAGTCCCTCGATGAAGTTTAAGGTTCTCCTTCATAAGAGAGCATCTAATTTTTTAAGAAACCTTAGATTGGAGGATAAGCAGCGGATAATTGATAGGCTCAGACAGCTCGAAGATTTTCCAAACGTGAGACTTGACATAGTAAAGATTGCTGGTGAAACAGGCACCTTTAGGCTACGTATTGGAGATTACAGAGCACTATTCAAGATCTACGAAAACGAAAAGATAATAGTTGTAGTTAAAATAGATACTAGAGGAAAAGCCTACCGATAAATCATTATAAAACCTGCTTTTAGAGCGCTCACATAAGTTTGAAAACTTCTCTGATTAAAAAGAGATAAAAATTCGTTATGCGCACAATACTAACACCTTCTCCTCCAAGTAATCCAAATAAGTCCTCGAATGACTGCTAAAATTGTGGATGCCTGCTTCCACCAGAC
>CAZWWD010000171.1:0-1676 GCA_964637155.1 uncultured Candidatus Bathyarchaeia archaeon | reverse complement strand
CCTTAACGCAGTTTTCTACGGCTTTATAGGGGTCTTCATCGACTGTTATGGATGCTATCCAGCTTAACCCGATGGTTTTCACATTTTTACCCACAAAAACCTTTAGCTTTAATTCCGGATTAACATAGGTTGTTGCGCTCCCATCTGTGAAGGAAAACAACGCTAAGTATTTATCTTCGCATTCAGCCAACAGAAAAATACTGTAGTGGGGGATGCTTTCAAAGTCTTTGGAGAATATGGGGTAAGACCAGCATGGGTATCCACGCATAAACTCTTCGTGTTTAATCGATTTTATTGGGGACGGATATTCCGGGGCGTCGCTGGGTTTAGGGCCTCTCGGCTCTCTGTCTATGGCGATTGGGGGATAATATCCAAAGGCGTTTGAGTAGAAATTTCCAACGTCCTTATGGGTTGTTAAAGCTAAAACTTTATTTGGCTTATCAGCGCTCAAACATATTTCTAGGGGGAAATCGGCATCTAAGGTTTTTGGGGATACTATGGAGAAGCCTAGGACACACGATTTTCCCTCGGCTACCACATAAAGGTCTACAAGCGCATCTTCACACCTAAACCTAAAAACGTCATATTTCCCCTTCTTATGTGTCTTCTCATATTCGCAGGCCGATTTAGATCCGTCGGCGAAGAAAACGGTAATGGATTTCACGTTTACGGGAACATTTCCCAGTTTAAGAACTGCGGTTTCCAAATTTAGCACCTCAATTAAAAGAGCCTTTTCACTTGGAGATGAGATGGATTTCTGAGGAAATAAAAGTTTTCAGAAATTTCCTTATTTACAGCATCCCTAAGTCTTTAAGCGCTCTTCTTATTTGCTTTCTCTCTTTTTCGGAAATGGGCTGTAGCGGCGGCCTAACATACGGCGTCTTGAGAACACCCATCATTACGAGGGCTTCTTTTAGGCGAGCCCTATAGTTTCGGACTGGCGGAGAAAATATTACTTCTTCCAGCGGCAGGATCTCCTGCCATATTTCCTTGGCTTCACGGAATCTGCCTCGGGCAACAAGCCTGAACATTTCAACCTGCTTGTCTGTTGCAATGGTTCCGAATCCGAGTAAGCCTCCTTCAGCCCCAAGAATTAATGATTCATAGATGAAGTTATCATTTCCGGTCAGTATGGTGATTTTTCTGGGTGCATTATTTAGTATGCGAACAATATCAACAAATTTCTTTGCATCGAAGGATGCTTCTTTAATTGCTACAACATTCTCTATTTTCACTAGCTTAAATAATGTTTCAGGAGTGAATTCTACTCCGCCCAATGCTGGTTGCAGGTGGAATAATATTATCGGCAGGTCAACCTTCTTTGATATCTCGAAATGATAATTGTATATTATATCTGTGGATGGTTCACCTATAAAGGCGGGATGCGGAAAAACTAGTAGTCCGTTGGCGCCAGCCTCTTTGGCTTCTAAGCCTAGTTTTACCGCCTCTTCGGTGTTTCTTGCATGCAGACCCGCAATTATTGGAATCCTCCCCTTAACAATTGAAGAAGACGTTTCCAGTATTTTAACTCGCTCTTCAGGATATAAGTGGGGGCCTTCGCCAGCGTCAACGTTAACGGCTAATCCGCCTATATTAAATTTTATGAGCCACTTAACGTATTCCTCTAGTTGATCTAGGTCCACTCTGAAATATTTGTCCATTGGGGTTAAAGTGGC
>CAZWWD010000170.1:0-1711 GCA_964637155.1 uncultured Candidatus Bathyarchaeia archaeon | reverse complement strand
ATTTCTTTGCATAATTTTTCAGTTTCATGTAAGCTTCTTCAGGTGAACGGGCAGTTAAAGATATTTTTTCGAACGGGCATATATCGTCTCCGCGTCTATTCATTATTCTTGGAGTCAGATCATCATATTCAACTTTCACATTATTCTTTCTTAGAACCATTAATCCATCATTACTCATTAGAGTTGCATAAACACTGCTAACGTGAGAGTAAACCATTAGTAGAGCCGCAGCTTTACCAACAATCTTATCGGCTATTGAAGCTGAATTAAGTTGTTTGCCTAAATTATCGATGGCCTGAAGTAATCCAATTATGCCGTGGAGATTGGACTTGAAAATGATCTTTCCATTCTTAACTATTACCAGCGACAAATTTTCGCGCACTAATGTTTGTTTAGCCACATCTAGGTCCCGCATTTCATCTCCCATTCAATTGTGGTAGCGAAACATATAATTAAAGAGTACGCCTTAAATACGCTAATTTACGGGGGTTTCTCATTTGGCAAGCGGTAACCGCATTAAAAAAATAAGGAATATTCTAGTTGAAAAGAATATTGATGCGCTACTGATAGCTGATGATAAAAACATATTTTACTTCACTGAGTTTCCATGGGGTTTCAGGCTTCTGATCCCAGCTGAGGGCGAGAACATTCTTTTCGTTCCCTCAGTTAATTATGAGGCGGCAAAAGAAAAGTCTAGAAACGTGAGGGTTGAATTAATAAAGATTGGCGAGAAAGCCAGCGATAAAATTTTCAGTGAAATATCAAGGCGTAAAATCAAATTTCTGGGCTTCGATAGGCTCAGCGCCACTGAATACCTAAAGATTAAGAGCAAACTGAAAGATTTGGAACTTAAGTCCTTACAGGAGGACATTTGGTCTCTTAGGAAAATAAAGGATGAAAGTGAACTAGCGTTAATTAAGAAGGCTGCTGAGCTAACAAGTCAGGGGATGAAAAGAGCTCTTGAAGTCATAAAACCGGGGTTGATAGAGAGGGAAGCCATAGCTGAAATAGAGTATGAAATGCGTAAGCGGGGTTCAAGCGGGGTTGCGTTTGAGACTATAGTTTGCAGTGGACCGGAGTCAGCTTATCCACATGGAGGCTTAGGTGAACGGGAGATTAAGGATGGAGATTTTGTTGTAGTTGACCTTGGCGCAAAATATCGAGGCTACTGCGCTGACATGACAAGAACATTAATAGTTGGTGAGCCATCAAAAAGACAGCTTCACATGTATGAAGCTGTCAAAGAAGCCCAGAAAATAGCGATAAGCAGAATAAGATCAAACATTAAAGCCAAGGAAGTTGATCAAGTAGCAAGAAAATATATTGAGGAGAAAGGTTACGGCAAATACTTCGTTCATAGTTTAGGGCACGGCGTTGGGCTAGATGTGCATGAACCGCCGACCCTTGGACCCCTGAGCAATGAAATTTTGTCATCTGGAAACGTTGTAACCGTTGAGCCGGGCATATATATTCCTGGTTTTGGCGGCGTACGTATAGAAGACACGGTTCTCATACATGAGGACAAAGCCATAAAATTAACAGACATCGGAAACTGAGGCTAAGGAAGGGGAGGCATCTATTGCTTGGATTTTTAGCTAAAAATTACAAAATTTTATAATTGATTTTATCCGAAGAATTTGCTTAAATTTACTTTATTCTTTTAGGGTTCTTCTAACTATTGGACCATTAGGCTTTGTTTCCTCAAATATTA
>CAZWWD010000169.1:0-1732 GCA_964637155.1 uncultured Candidatus Bathyarchaeia archaeon | reverse complement strand
AGGATCGATCTTTAACTATTTTATGGCCCTCATGGAATATGCTTCCAATTAAAACTGTAGGTAGCTCTCCTGGTTGTCCGCCTATCTTCACTCCTCCAATCTCAAAAATATTTTGCTCTCTTCCGAATTTAAACAAGATTATTCGCCTACCTTCATTTTATTTTCTAACATTTAAGTGCGCTTTCTTTTCAACTTTAATTTTCTTCCATAAACGAAATAGTTCATCATATACATATACATCGCTCACAAATTCCATTGATGAATTTTTCACAACTTTCACTAAACAATCCGAATAATCGTGAACTCTACCGATCACCGTGGATTCAATGTCAAGCATACGTAAGGTTTTCAGAGCTTCCTCCACCCTATCCGGCGGAACAGTTGCTACTAATGCGCCTGAACTTATCAGTTTCAGGGGATCGATCCTAAGCGTCTCGGTTATAAGCTTGGTTTCTTTAGCGATTGGTAGCTTATCAGCCCATAATTCAATAGTTTTCCGTGAGGCGTAGGCGATCTCTGCGACGCCGCCTAATATTCCACCCTCCGTTGGATCATGCATAGACGTAGCGAGCCCTCTTTCCGCTAAGGCAAGAGCCTCCTTCATTACACTCACTTTTGCTAAAAATTTGGATCCTTTTTCAAGAACTTTCTCATCGACGCCTTTATTTCTTAGGATGCCTGCAAAGTCTGTGCAGAGTATGGCGGTTCCTTCGATTGCCGCCGTTTTAGTCATGATGACGTAGTCACCGGCTCTCGCTCCAGAAGTGGTTACAGCTTTATCCTTTCCAACAATACCAATCGCCGTTGTTCCTACTATTGGCCTGTCAAGATTAGATGTAGTCTCAGTGTGACCGCCAATCACCATCATTCCAAGCTCCTTTGCAGCCTCATCTACTTGACTCATTATCCTCTCGAGAAAATCTTTCGATGTATTTTCTGGGAGGAACAATGACATCAGAAACCATTTTGGTCTTGCACCTCTAACCGCTATATCGTTGGAAACTATGTGAACTGCAAGCCATCCTAAAAATTCGCTTGCGCCAGTAATAGCGTCATTATGTACTACAAGAACTCTTCCATCTCCGAGATCAATTATTGCGGCGTCCTCCCCGATTGCCGGCCCAACTAGAACGCTTGGATCTATAACGCCAAGCTTCGAGTATACTAGTTTTTCCATAATTCTAGGCGGAATCTTACCAGTCATGATTTCACCCAGCTGATCAACGAGTCTATCATTCCATGTAAAAAGCCTTTAAGTAATAAATACATGCAATTATTAGAAACTTTCTGAAGAATAACTAAATTTTTATGTCTAGCTCTACAAAAATTACAAAAAATAAATAATAAAAAATTATTGCTTTGCTATTTGTTCGAATTTTGCTAAATTTCTTTTAATTGCCTCTGCAACACTCATGCTCGGTTCCACTAAAACCTTCTTTATTTGGTGGTAATCAAGTAGTTCCGAAGCCCCCGGACCAATCCCAGTCACTAATACAGCATCTACCTTAAGATCTGCCAGAGTTTTCACTACAATAGGTCCAGAACCATGAGCGTAAGATGATGCAGGATTGTCAATAACATGCATGCTTACAATTTTGCCATCTTCAATTTCCACTATAGTGAACGTTTTCGCTTTACCAAATACTTCTGAAACTTTATCTTCTAATCCGGCATAACCTTTTGTTGGGACGGCTACCTTCACTTTAACCATACTTTAAATCAACCCCATAAC
>CAZWWD010000168.1:0-1734 GCA_964637155.1 uncultured Candidatus Bathyarchaeia archaeon | reverse complement strand
AAGGAGAAATATATGAAGCAATTTACTATCCGTATTCCTGAAAATCTACGTAAAATTAGTCGGGTCAAGGAATTTTGGAGGACAAAAGTTTCTGACGCCCCGGAGGAGATCTTCCAAATATTAGATCAGCAGGCTGAGAGACTAATTGAAGCTAGAGAACGCTTCGGTAATTATGTGACGCCTGATAAATTTGAAAAAGAATAACCCGATTTCCCTCTCTAACTCTCTGGGCATAGTTTAATGAGAGAACAAACTTTCATTTTCTTTATAATGAAATGCTTCCAATAGTCATTTGTTTTATGATCCCTTCATATTACTGAGAGAGGAATTTTTTGTTCTAAAAGCTAGATTAATCTAAAAGATTTACTCATTAATTCTTAAAGAGAATAAAGTTAAAGGTGAATTAGGCTGAAAGGCATCAGATTTTTTAAAAGGGTTATAGCAGGATTATTAGCTTTGCTTAACATTGTGCCCTCAGTAACGATCATTTTTAACCCATTATTTTTCATAATGTTTCTTCCAGTCGGCGCCTACGCCACAATATTCTGGTCATGGATCGTTCTTAAAGATATTCCAGATCCATTTCATAAGGGTGAAAGCCTATACTGGTTGACATACGCAATTAAAACCGATGGCGATTTTCTTTTTCCATCACTATTTAAGTGGGGAATTATAGATTCATTTCTTCTGGTTTCAGGCTCAGCTGTTTTTATAATAGCGTTTGCCACGTGGCTAATTAACTTAAAAAGAAGGGGAGGTTTACTTACTCACGGAATCTATAAAATCGTTAGGCATCCACAATATTTAGGAATTATTCTTCTGTCTCTTGGATTATCTATCAGATCTCTTAGGCCGATATCGCTTATAGCATGGATAACTCTCTTGTTTGGTTACCTAATTTTAGCAAGCCTAGAAGAAAAGAGCTTGCTTGAAATCTATGGGAGTAAATATGAGGAATACTCTAGAAGAACAGCGTTTCTAATACCCCTCCTGAAATTAAAGATTCCAGGGTGGCTGTCCGTAAGAAAACCTTATAGATATCTGTTGTTTATGGCGCTATACTTTATCTTAATAGCAATAATAATAGCGAGTGCGAGAAATATGGTCTTCGCATTAAGAAGTAATGTGTTCTAGCGTTATCCTCCATCAATCAGATTAAAAGCATCAAGGCTCTTCTTCACCTCCCTTTCTCTAGCTACTAAAATGTCATGCTCGACTTTAGTTGCTGGAGAATATAATAATCTTTTTTAAATTTACTGGAAACAATCTTTATTTGGAGGATGTTCAATTGTCGAAGGCTCCAGCTCAAGTGGAATTAATCTGTGTTGGAAATGAATTGCTTATAGGTAAAACCTTAAATACTAACGCTCAATGGCTTGCGAAGAGAATAACAAGTTTAGGCCTCTCTGTTCGAAGGATAACGGTTGTTGGAGATGATCTCGACGAAATAGCTTCAGCTATCAAAGAGTCTATTCAGCGTAGGCCAGCGTTTATCATAACAACCGGCGGTTTAGGTCCAACATTTGATGATAAGACGCTTGAGGGCGTTGCAAAAGCCATCGGTCGGAAGCTCGAGGAAAATAGTGAAGCCCTAGAAATGATAAAGAGAAAGTATAGGCAGTATCTTGCAGAGAGACGAATAGAAAAGTTTGAAATGACTCAGTATAGAATTAAAATGGCTAGATTGCCTGAAGGAGCAAAGCCGTTACCTAATCCCGTTGGGACAGCCCCCGG
>CAZWWD010000167.1:0-1771 GCA_964637155.1 uncultured Candidatus Bathyarchaeia archaeon | reverse complement strand
TTACATCTGGGATTTCAGCTGGCAATCCCTTTCTTCTCCTCACAGAGGATATCACTTGAATCATGCGGTTCTCCGGTATTCTTTCCCAATGAGAAAAACGGCTCTGCCAAAAGGCTCGCCCCGAAGATATTGACCTGAGCTCATCGGCTAAACCGAATGACTCAGCGATTGGCATAAAGCCGTCAACCACGAAGATTAGTCCCCTAGGAGTTATTGAGGAGATTTTACCCCGTCTTCTAGCTATCAGATTTGTTACGTCGCCTAGATTCTCGGCGGGAATAGAGATTTGGATCCTGCAGATCGGTTCGAGCAGTACTGGGTCGGCGGTTAGGAACGAACCTAATATGGCTTTTCTCATAGCTGGCATTATTTGCGCATGACCTCTCTGCGCCGGCTCCTCATGTAAATTAACGTCGATTAACTTTGCTTTTAAACCTCTTAATGGTTCTTCACATAAGGGTCCAGATTTACATGCCCACTTGAAGCCGCTTATAATTGCATCTAGATCCTCTTCGGCGTAGTCTTTTCCAGTTAAGTCAACAAGAATATTCCGGTTCTCTTCTACTGCAAGCACTCGCCCTTCATTCTCAGGTAGATTGATGGCAGATTTACTTGTATCTTCAAGTATTTTAGACATTAATTCGCCTAATGGTTCAACTCTAACTGATATCTGATTACGTTTGTTCGGGCTACTAACGGTGATAACCGCTCCAACCTTACTGACACTTTCCCTATAGGCTATCATTGGCTTAGACACTATTACCTCTAGGTCGGGCTCATATTCGCCTATAGACTTTATCGCTAGCTCAAGATGCAATTCGCCGATCCCGCTTAGGAGGTATTCACCGGTTTCCTCGTTGACTGTAACCATAAGATTTGGATCCTCAATTGACAAATTGTTTAGCAAATTAATGAGGCGAGGCAAATCTCTTGGATCCTTAGGTTCAAGCGATACCGTTATAACCGGCTCAGAGACATATTTAATCTCCTCAAATGGCACCATAGCATCCTTATAAGCCAAATCGATTATGGTTTCACCGGCTCTAATGGATTTTAATCTGGGAAGAGCCACTATATTGCCTGAGTCAAGCCAGCCAGTAGGCTCCCTAAACGCACCCATATAGATTGAGACCTGCTGGATATCGCATTTTATTCCAGCATTTAGGAGGTATACTTGATCATCGTTCTTTATTTCACCTGAAAATATTCTTCCAGTGGCAACTAGACCATCTTTTGGGTCAAGTTTAACGCTGGCTACACATATGGATGTGGGACCCTTCGGATCGCATTCAAGCATTGCTCTGCCAATCTCTGAATTTAAGTTCCCCCTCCAAATTTTTGGAATCCTATATTTTTGGGCTTCTATGGGATTTGGCAGAACATTTATCACCATCTCTAGAATCGCTTTATGAAGCGGAATCAGCCTCTGAAGCTCCCGCCATTCTCCCTTGTGATACGCTTCAATTATATCGCTAAACCTCACGTTTTTTCTTCTTACAGTTTCGAAGGTTAGCCCCCACTTGTGCAGAGCCGAGCCTAGAGCAACATTTCCCTTTGAGAAGCTGATCTTCCATTCATCCTTGAAGGGCGGCTCGCCATAAACATCTATAAGGTTGTTAAAATCTTGAATTATGCGCGATACCTTCTTTTGGATTTCTTCAGCGGAGAGCTTCAGCTCCTTGATTAACCTATCAACTTTATTGATTAAAAGAACTGGTTTAACTCTTTCATTTAGCGCTTGTCTAGTTACAACTTCAGTTTGCGCCATAAT
>CAZWWD010000166.1:0-1782 GCA_964637155.1 uncultured Candidatus Bathyarchaeia archaeon | reverse complement strand
CCCTCCTCAGGTGCGTCCAGAGCATTTCCAATGTTTATTCCCCTACGCATCCTTACTGATTGTTCCCTCCCATTTCGAGTGGATGATGTTATGCGGTAGCCTAGCTCTAATGATGAAAGGGAAGATGCCATTAAAATTAATATCAATATTAAAGCTAAATGTGGAAATCTGCCCTTAAGCGTACATTTAAGATATTGTCTTAAATTTCTTAATCGAGAGAGATGGATTAATTGGGGTTTCACATCCTCATTCTCCTGATCAAGGAGCTAAGCTTAAGCTACCATTCTAAATCCTAAAATAGCTTATTGATTAAGTTCACTTAAAATCTATCCATAGAATAGAATCAAAAATTTACAGAACCACCTATGTTTAACTTTTAGAGGGTTTTCTCAGAAAAAGAGATCGCCAGAGTAAGAGTTGTGAGCTAATTTTTCTTCCGAAAAATTCATTAAAATGTTTTTAGGATTCCACCCGCAGGTACCATCGGGAGCTTGAGAGGAGTCTGCGAATAGGTAAGCCCTGTGGGCATTTTTCCTCGCATGAACCGCATTTTATGCATGCATCAGCCCTTTGTTCAGGTGGAATCGTTGCATGATATCTCTCAGCAACTCTGCGCCTCTGCTCTTCACTGGCGGCTCTAACCGCTTCATTATAAAACGCTAAGATTTCAGGTATGTTCACGCCTTGGGGGCATGGCATGCAATATTGGCATCGAGTGCATCCCACGAAGCCGTACTGGAGATATTTTTCCCTAACTCTAGCGATGATTTCCAGTTCTTTAGGCGTTAGTATATTTGGGCCTGAGCGGTCAGCTATCTGAATATTCTCAATTACCTGCTCCATCGTGCTCATGCCGCTTAGAGCAACGGAGACCTCCGGGTGATTCCAGACCCAGAGAAGAGCCCACTCAGCAGGGGTTCTCTTAACCTCAGCTTCATCCCATATTGCCTGAACCTCTTTTGGCGGTGTAACTGCAAGTAAACCTCCCTTTATAGGCTCCATGATCACAACTGCGAGTCCCTTCGAAGCAGCGTACTTAAGTCCTTTTGTCCCCGGCGTCCGCCTGCTACTCTCGGTATCCATATAGTTATATTGGATTTGACAGAATGTCCAATCATAGCTGTCAATTATTTCTTTAAAAACTTCGAACTCGTCGTGAAAGCTGAATCCTAGGTGCCCAATTTTCCCCTCAGCCATCTGTTTTTCAGCCCAATCAAGTACGTTTAGCTCGAGAGTTTTCCGCCAGCTATCCCTATTAAGCCCATGAAGAAGATAGAAATCTATATGATCAAGCTGAAGCCTCCGTAATTGCTCGTTGAATATTTCGTCAAGCTCCTCCTTAACTTTAACCCTGCCGATGGGCATTTTGGTTGCAACCTTAACTTTTTCGCGGTATCCATCCTTTAGGGCTTTCCCAACAACAACCTCGCTGTTTCCGCCGTGATATGGATAAGCAGTGTCAATATAGTTTACGCCATGGTCAATAGCGTATCTGATCATTTTTATCGCTTCAGGCTCGTTTATTTTGCTTCTGTCACCGCCAAGTATGGGCAGCCTCATAGCGCCGAAGCCGAGCACAGAAACCTTCCAATCTAGCCGACCGAATTTCCTGTACTTCAAATCTTTCACTCCCAAAAACTATTTCAGTATTAAATGCAACCTGTCTGAGTAGGTTTATAGAAAAAGGATCCTTCATCCTTTTAAATTTTTTTGGTTCCCAGAAAGATTACCGGTTTCTCCAAATCATTTAAAGCAATTACTGCCTGCTGATTTAAACTGCTT
>CAZWWD010000165.1:0-1799 GCA_964637155.1 uncultured Candidatus Bathyarchaeia archaeon | reverse complement strand
AACCAAAGGACATAAAATATCATAAGAACCTTTTGCCAGAATATTTTGCACGAGTCTTTTTCTCTTTATATCTAAAGAGAGTTAAAAAACGGGTTCTCCATTCATTATCAATGAGGTTTGATTGAATGCCTCTTTTTTGCTAATATTTTTCTGAATGGTGATAAGCTAAATTCTCTTCTAAGTGTTATTTTCTTATATAATAAGTAAAGGAACTTACTGGAAAGTAAAATAGGCTTTATTTTCAAAGGGAAAAATGATGCATAAAACTATGTGTCCCTTTATACGCACGACATATTCAAGTTTAGATATAGTTGAAAATTGATTTTTTGAAGCAACTATTTTCACCAGCATTTAAATCCTTTAAACACCCAATTGCCTACATTGAATAACACTGGTTTATCTTCATCCGAAACATAAGCAGCCAATATTTCCCCCACAAATATTGTGTGATCCCCAGTTCTGATGGAGCCGACTACGCGGCATTCCATATTTACTGTTGCTTCAGCTATGAGTGGAGGCTTCACATATTTTGCTTTGACAGGTGTAAGTCCTGTTGCCCTAAATTTATCAACATCCCTTCCCGAATGGGTTCCACAGAACAAGAGGGCGTCTTCCATGCCTTCGCTTGGAAAAGCTAGAACAAACTCACCGCTCTCGCTTATCAGCTTATGGCTATATCTAGTGAGGCCGACTGATATTGCTACCATAGGAGGTTTAATAGAGGTGGGCATATTCCAGCCAAGCGTTATTATATTAGGCTTACCATCCTTACTTATTGAAACTGCTAAAACTGTTCTTTCAGGATACTTTCTTTTCCAAGCCTCCTCTACTGGAACCTCTCTAAGCAATATTCCCGCATCCTCCTACTTTATAACTCGTTTATAATTTTAATCCTTTAGTAAGTTTAAAAGTTATCCCCAAGATTAATATGCTCATCTTTGCATTTTTCATGGGGGCAAAACGATATTTTTGCGCTATCTTTTCACCTCTTCTAAGCGAGTCTCCGGAATGACAATGAATTATAAACGCCTTTTCACCATATACTGTAGCCTCCATCAACCACCAAATCATGTCCCGTTATGTAATTAGCAGCTTCAGAAGCCAGAAATATTACAGCTCCAACGATGTCTGCGGGCTCAGCAAATCTTCCGAGCGGCGTCAGATTCTTCCAGTATTCCGCATATTCTGGCTGATTTTTCAGTAAATCCCGAACAAGCGGAGTTAATGTATATCCCGGACTAACGCTGTTAACATTTACATTGTATTTAGCCCATTCAGCAGCTAGACTTTTCGTTAACATGATTACACCAGCTTTCGAGACATTATAGTGAACTTGAGGCTGAGGCTTATTCACTATCCTGCCTGACATTGATGCTATGTTTATGATCTTACCATACCGCCTCCTAATCATGTAGCGGCCTACTGCTTGGCACATAAGAAAAACCCCTTTGAAATTGACATTGATCATTCTATCCCAGTCTTTCTCACTCATGTCTTCAGCTGAAACCCACTGTCCAATACCATGGCAATTGACAAGTATGTCGACTTGACCGAAAATTTTGATAACAGTGTTAACAGCTTCTTCAACCTGCTTGTGATCGCATACATCAATAGGAATAGCTAAAGCTTTAATCGAAAATTTTTCCTCTAAAAATTTTTTGAGGCCTTCAATTTCCTCAACTTTTAAGTCCAATAATGCGACGTCAACGCCAAATTCGGCAAATCCATAAGCTATGGCGCTACCAATGCCTCCGCCAGCACCTGTAATAATGGCTTTCTTTCCTTTCAACATAAACCTT
>CAZWWD010000164.1:0-1813 GCA_964637155.1 uncultured Candidatus Bathyarchaeia archaeon | reverse complement strand
TTTGCTTTTTATGTCACTAACTTTTCTTTACCAAGGCTTAAATTTGATGTGGGGATGGTATTTGAATCTCCGTTCTCGCATGCCAGAGGTTTATTCATATAATAAATGACTTTGTTCGTTGATTGAAGAGTAAAATCTCTCTTAAGATTACCGTTCAAGCTTGCCTTAATGAATTTTGAGAACAAAGAAATTATTAAATCAATCGAAATTTATCTAATAAAAACGAAAGATTATCTAATGCTTAAAATTCCCAGGACGCCCACCTCTTGAAGGTTTCCTCCTGAACCTTGACTGCCCTCTCCAAATTGAACTTTCCGGCCTGAATCCCCCTTCTCAGCTCCCTAAACGTTGGAATGTAGATATCCGATTCCCTATTCTTGAATGGGCATGGCGGATATGAGGGGTGTTGCTTCCCAACCCTAACGCCAGCGACATCCGACTCTGGACATGTACCCCTCATGAATCCCCTACAGCCGACGAGTCCTCTAAGCAGCGGAATCTCATCCAGCAGTCTAAAGTATAATTGGCTTGCTAGGCATCTGAACTCAGGCGACGCTCTCACACAGAGTCTGAGGCTGAGCATATTAAGCAGCGACCGCAGATTAATTGTGAAGTGATATATGCCAACGGCCATGCAGAATGGTAGAATGTATCTCGCAGACTCCTTCGGCATGGAAGACAGCATCTCCTCATATAACCTAAGATTCTCCGAAACCATATCTAAGAAGACCCTTTTCTTCTCAGAGTCACGCATAACATGAGGCGGCAATATAACCTCATAGGCCGGCCTCTCCCTATCAATCCCCTCATAAACCCTGATGTATCTAGTCGAGTATCCCGTGTGGCTGGCCATTCTATGCTCAAGAAGCTCCGGGGCGTTGCCTCTAGTCATCTTCACATCGAACTTGACGATTATATGCTCCAGAACCGAGCCATAATCATTCCTAACCATCATCTTAAAGACTTCCTCGGCTGGAATACCGACTGAAACCCCGCTTACCCTCGCTGAGTACACAACCTCCTCCCAAGCCTTCTCTCCCCTCACAACTTCAAAATTCCATATCCGAGGCTTAACAACCCTAATCCCATACAAGTTCTAATCCTCCAGACGCCTAATAATCTATGTATTAGATAGATACTGGCAAGATAAGAGTTTATGTCGTCTAGCATCTATGAAAGTTTCGCTTTCAGAACCCTATTTTTCATTGCACATTTCCCCAAAAAGGCTGTAATCTCCCATCTTAAGGTAGACCGCGTTCGTTCAAACTGAACAAAATATCAACCTTATTTTGTCAGTATCATCTTGTTGCTGTTAAGATAAGAATTGTTTTGCGGTGATTTGCTTCAGAATACGAAAAACCAGCCAAAAACGCCATGATAGTAGATGATGACGCGTTTGATGCAAGAATCGAGAAACTGAAACAATTGAAAATAAACACTGTTTACCTTGGGCATGGCAAACCATTCAAAATGGAACAATTCATAAAAACCAGAATCAGCTCAAAAGGCTGAAGTAATTTCTGTCTTTTCCATAATTTCTTCGTTTCGATCGATAATTAGCTCTTTCGATAGATATATTTTTGACTTCCTTTCATCTAGACTAGGTTCAAACTAAAGAAACGCAAGCCTAAAAGGTGAAATGTTTTAGCGTAGAACTGTAGTGATGATGCAATAAGCGAAATATCCGTGGCTATTTGCTTTGACGATATCTGATGCTTTGGAATATTCTATCGACGCGATTTTTACCATCTTCCGTTAAAATGAAGTTTTTATCCCTTTTAATTATGAATTTTTCCTCCAGTAATGGTTTAAT
>CAZWWD010000163.1:0-1839 GCA_964637155.1 uncultured Candidatus Bathyarchaeia archaeon | reverse complement strand
CCCTAATAGTAAAGTTTGAAATGACTGGGAACCTTTATTCGAAGTTTAAAGTAACAGAGATCGAAAAGACCAGAGATGGATTTAGGCTTAAAGCCAAAGCTTGGGGAGAACCCTTCAATCCTGAGAAGCATCCGCAGAAGGTTGGAATAAAAGCTGTTACCTATCACATGATGGAAGTAAAGAAGGCGCCCGGAAAGGTTACGGTTAAGTTTCTTCTCGACCTCTAAACTACTTGATTAAGAATGTTATCTCCTCAACTAGCGTTTCCGGAACAATGTTTCGTTTTCCTCTCTTTGTAAATTTTATGAACCCAAGCCTTTTCAGAACTTGCAAATCCTGATAAACATTCTTTACGTTTCTTTTTAGTTTCCTAGCTAGGTCGCTTATCGAATCTACTCTTAGCGAGGCTAGGCTGTATAGCAGTTCTACCCTTTTAGGCGTTAACAAACCCATCTGTTGAGAATCAAAATTATAGAGTTCTTCAACCATATAGTCGAGTTCTCCGCCTTCAACATATCCCCTATAGGCATGAACAAGCCCAGCCCACTCGAAATAAGCTGACGCATGGCTACCGTCAACCTTTCCGCTTAGGAAAAGCTCCTCAAAATCTTCAAAGCTCATACCGAACTCCCTTTCATAGCGCCTAATCCTCTGCAAAACTTCTTCAGGGGTTAATTCCCTAACAACTCTGACAAGCATACGCATCCAATACTAATCACTGTAGAAAACTTGATAACCTTAGCTATCAGCAAAACTTTAGTAAATAATACGCATTTCCTACGTTAAGGTGCAGCTATGAGCAGCATAAGCATAGAAAAGGTGAACGATTACACCTTCATGATAGACCTAAACCCTAAAGGCATCCGAAAATTTATTGCCTCCTACATTTTAAGAGGAGAAAAAACAGCCATAATAGAATGCGGACCAACATCATCTACGGAGAATCTGCTTGAAGGATTGGAAAAGCTTGGGGTAGAACGCGAAGAAATAAGCTACGTTATGGTTTCCCACATACACTTAGACCATGGAGGCGGCGCCGGCGCGCTTCTGAAACATTTGCCAAATGCACGCCTAATTGTTCATCCGAGAGGCCTACCGCACTTGGCTAACCCTCAAAAGCTTTGGAGTCAATCTAGGCAAGTTCTGGGAAAAATTGCAGAAATTTATGGAAAACCGTTTCCAGTTCCATCTGAGCGTATGATTCCTGCAAAAGACGGAATGAATGTTAATTTGGGTAGTGGAATAAACATTAGGATAATTGAAACTTTAGGTCATGCCTCACATCATGTAAGCTATTATGACCCGAAAGGTGAGATAGTGTTTCCCGGAGATGCGGCAGGAATCTACGTTAAGGACTTAGATATAATTTTGCCTACAACCCCGCCTCTTCTCGTATTAGACAAGACGCTTGAGTCTATAGAAAAGTTGGCTGGGCTTAATCCGAAAATGCTGTGCTATACACATTTTGGGCCAGCGAGTGATGCCGTTAATAAACTGAGGGCGTATGCTAGCCAGCTTAGACTTTGGGCCTCGGTTATTCGTGAATGCTTAAAGAAGAATGAGGATTCGGAAACTATGAAAAAGAGAATTATAGAGAAGGATTCTGCCGCTAGGTTGGCTGCTAAGTACTTCGGAAATCATCCAATAATGAGTGATATGTTTACGCGTGATATTCAAGGCTTTATCGCCTATTTTGAAAGGTATGGGCTAGAATAATCTTTGGTTTAAAAACCAAAATTCTTTATATTCCGCCAAAACCATTTGAAGGCTAGGTGAACTTATCATGCCTCATGTTCCACTAGAAAGAGTAGACCGGTATCTGTGGCGAATCCCACAGAA
>CAZWWD010000162.1:0-1847 GCA_964637155.1 uncultured Candidatus Bathyarchaeia archaeon | reverse complement strand
TATTGGGGGAGCTTTTTTATGCCAGGCGGATATATGGGGAAAATTTTAAAAGTTGACTTAACGACCGGAACCATAAGAACTGAACCCATAGATGAGAATGTCGCTAAAAAATATCTAGGTGGAAAGGGATACGCTGTTCACATGCTCTATAATTACTTGAGGGAGTATGAGTCTAAAGGGTTTTCTCCATCCGACATAAATCCTCTAGGGCCAGAAAACATACTGATTTTTGCAACTGGGCCCGGAACCGGAATACCGGGCTTCCCATGCTCAGGAAGATATCATGTTATGGCTTTAAGGTCTCCCCTAACCGGTTCCATTGGAAGCGCAAATTCTGGCGGAGAGTGGGGGCCATTTCTAAAGTTCTCAGGCTTTGACATCGTTGTGATTGAAGGAGCCTCCGAAGAACCGGTCTATCTGGCGATCACTAATGATACAGCTGAATTGAGAAGCGCAAGTGATCTGTGGGGCAAAAATGTTTTTGATACATGTAGAATATTGAAGAAGGTTGGAGGCAAAAACACTAGTGTTGCATGTATTGGACCGGCTGGAGAAAACCTTGTCCGCATGGCCTGCATAATTAATGATGAACATAGAGCTGCTGGTAGAACAGGCTTAGGTGCAGTTATGGGATCTAAAAAACTTAAGGCTATAGTTGTCTCAGGAGAAAAAAGAGCTCGGGTGGCAGATCCAGAAAAATTTAGTGAAGTCTCGAGAAGATGCCTAGAAACAATGAGGAAAAATAGTGTAACTGGCGAGGGATTACCAACCTACGGAACAGCAGTTCTAGTTAACGTAATCAATAACGCTGGCGGATTACCATACAAAAACTGGCAGACAGGTGTTAACCCAGACGCTGAGAAAATAAGCGGTGAAACATTGGCTGAAACATATTTAACCAGCAGAAGAGCATGCTGGGGATGCACAATTGGATGTGGAAGAGTTACAAGCGTTAAATCTGGGCCATTCCAAATTTTAGAAACGGAGGGACCTGAATACGAGTCTATATGGGCTCTAGGCAGCGCGACTGGAGTCAAAGATTTAGACGCTATAGTTAAGGCTAACCACTACTGTGACGAGCTTGGTATGGATTCCATAAGTATGGGTTCAACAATAGCGGCGGCAATGGAATTAAATGAGAGGGGATACATACCTAAAGAGGACCTTCAGGGCTTAGATCTGAGATTCGGTAATTCCACAGCTTTGGTTGAGGCTGTTTGGCGGACAGCCTATAAAACCGGATTTGGCAAGTACTTAGCCCTAGGGTCAAAGAAGCTATGTGAAATCTACGGTCACCCAGAATTATCCATGAGTGTTAAGGGCCTTGAGATGCCGGCTTATGACCCCCGAGCAATGAAGGGGATAGGCCTAAACTATGCTACGGCGAATAGGGGAGGCTGCCACGTAACCGGATACACGGTTTCACCCGAAATCCTAGGAATCCCCGAAAAAATAGATCCGCTGACTCCTGAAGGTAAAGCTAAATGGGCTAAGTTCTTCCAAGACTTCACATGCGTAGTTAACTCAACAGTTAGCTGCCTGTTCTCAACTTTTGCTCTCGGAGTTAAAGACTACGCAGATCTCCTATCGGCCGTTACCGGCTGGAATCTAACGGAGGATGATCTGCTAAAGATCGGCGAAAGAATTTACAATCTCGAGAGAATAATAATCAACAAGCTTGGCTTCGACGGAAAAGATGATACTCTACCTAAGCGACTGCTTGAAGAACCAATGCCAGAAGGACCCGCCAAAGGCCACACTGTTGAACTAGATAAAATGAAGGAAGAATACTATAAGCTCAGAGGATGGGTTAACGGCGTTCCTACTCCTGAAAAGCTAAAAGAACT
>CAZWWD010000161.1:0-1887 GCA_964637155.1 uncultured Candidatus Bathyarchaeia archaeon | reverse complement strand
GACGACTTTATAGGAAAGGTTCTGAAATCAATTTTGCGTCTACTAAGAAGTATGAAAACTATGATGCATAATATGGTTAATGCGATTGCAAGTATTATAAGTGCAATGAGATTTGTCCAGTCCCGAAGATTATTGGTATGGGCCCTATCAGGAGGATTAGCCCGAAAGAATCTTTTAATCCAAAGAATATTGTCGCCAGCATTAAGATAATCATCCCAGCGAATATTAGTAAGAATCCTAAAAAGAAAATTTTCATGAACGGGATCTGAAAGAGTGATCTCCCATAAGTCTCCATCTCCGAACTAGGAGTCTTCTCTTCAGTTTTAGTTTTTCTATAGCAATCCAAGCAGAGCCATGAATAGGGTTCTATACATTGCTCGCATACAGCTCGCCCACATTCCTGGCAGATGTATTTAGCGTTTCTCTCACCGCATAACTCGCAGATTTTTATACTCAAATTTTTCATAAGCCTCCAAATTATACTTTCTTTACCCTACTGATATCCAATTTAAAACCAGTATGAAGATTAATGCTATAACCATTAACGCTATCGATAAAAGAATTAAAATCTTCATAGTTTCTTTATCCGTTCCAAAGATTATTGGTATGGGCCCTATCATGATTAGGCCCCCTCCCCTAACCCCCTTAGCTTTACGATCGCGAAACCTACTGAAGAACATTATTACCGTAGCAATAAAAGATAGTATAATCCCTAATATGATCAGTATGAAACCCATCTGGAATATGAAAGCTGCATCCACCATGCCCGCTACCCTAACAAAATAAGCTGTGTTGAACCGACCAAATAAGTTTAATGCTCTAGCTCATATTTTCAATTTTCCCCTAAGCGCTCTTAATGATACAGGAGAAAAGGAGTATAGGTTTTATACGGGTAAACCCATTTTTGATTTTGGTTTGAGGACGATGACATTTGAAGATATAATCTCTAGGATTCTTTCTGCGAGGCCTGAGCTGACCCGAAAAAAGGTTTTAGAGCTGATTGAGGCTAAAGAGAGAAACGCTAGAGGATTTCTAACTAGGGAGAGCGCAGCCCTATCTTTGGCCGCTGACCTTGGAATCGCTATGGATGAAACATATTTTAGGCGTGAGCTACAGATTAAAGATTTAGTTTCAGGTTTAGGTAACGTTACGGTTAGCGGGCGGGTAATATATGTTTCTCCACTAAAGAGGTTTACGCGTCCAGATGGAAGAGAAGGAGCTAGGAGAAGCATTCATATAGCTGATAAAACCGGAATGATTAAAGCTATTTTATGGGATGATAAAGCTCTTTCTCCAGATTTAGAGTATCTGCTAGATAAAATAGTTAGGTTATCTCATGTATCTGTGAGGCGTAAGCGAGGTGGAAGACTTGAGCTTAACGTTGGTTCAAGAGGTAAAATAGAAATTGAACCAAAAGATTTAAAAGATGAGGATTACCCTCCTTTAACAAAATTCGCTAAAAAAATCAGCGAGATAACTAGCGATGAAAAAGATGTAAGCGTTATTGGGCTTATAAAGCAAGTTTATCCGCTGGTAACATTTAAACGCCAGGATGGTAGTGAAGGAAAGGTCAAACGAGTAAAACTTGAAGATGAAACGGGAGAAGTTATATTAGTTCTCTGGGATGACAAGGCTGATTTAATCTCAGAAGACCATGTCGGAAAATATGTTATGTTAACAAAAGTAAAGATTAAACAGCGCTTTGATGGATGGATAGAACTCCAGACAAAAGATCGAACTGAAATAAGCTTTCTAGAAAAGAAACCGTCCGGTTTTAGATTATAAATTACTGTCGATAATAAAAAATAAAGAAAAAAAGAAAGTGCTGGTTTTCTATTCTTTCTTAACTAGTGAAATCTCTATTGTTGAGACATTTGATTTCGGTCG
>CAZWWD010000160.1:0-1891 GCA_964637155.1 uncultured Candidatus Bathyarchaeia archaeon | reverse complement strand
TAATTTCGAAGCCAACTCCCATATTATAGTTTTCAAACATTGCTTTCCAAGATTCGCCTGATTCACGCTGTATTAAAGTGAAGATTGGGTCAGGTTCGAAAATATCATCTTTAATATAATGGATGTTTTTTCCGATCCGTAAACATTTTGTTTGTCCACCGCCAGTATTATGTACCATACCGGAAATATATGCGCCGAACTGCTCAATCACCCTCAGAACCACTGGCGCATAAATTCTTGTGGGAGATAATAGCGCTTCGCCAACAGTCATACCCAATTCATCCAGATAATCATCAAACTTGAATCTGCCGTAATAGGATCTTTTGCCCTCCGCATGATCCAAGATTTCCGGATATTTTTCTTGGTAGCTTTTATGCATTAAACATAAGCGTGCTAGGGTTAACCCATTACACATTATTCCACTGTTCTCTTTGTTCTCATATCTTGTTTTTCCGCCGCTCCTAAACCCTATAATCACGTCGCCAGGTTTGATCTTATCGCCGGTTAAGACTTTAGATAACTCTACGCGCCCATTCATTGTTACCGCAATGTCTAAGGTTCGAAGCTGATCCGGTAGATCCGCTGTTTCCCCTCCGGAGAAGAGAAGCCTGACACCTTGACTATTCAAAAGTTTAAGGCAATTTTCGAAGCCTAAACTTAAGATCTTTAAGACTCCTATCTTGTCAACCTTAAGTGGATTTATAGATATGTAATCCACAAAGTTTAATGGTGAAGCGCCAACGCATATGATATCATCTATATTCATCGCTATGACATCTTGAGCTAATCCCTTAAACCATTCTAAGTCCCCAGTTTCCCTCCAATGTAGATATGCTTGAACAGGTTTACTGCCAGCTCCATCGCTGTGAGTCACTAAACCATATCTCGGTGAAATTGGATCTTCACTAACAACACAGAAAGCTTCGGGGAAAAGATTATTCAAAATTTCTTTAAAAGATTCTATGCCTCTCTTCTTAACATCTACACCAGACTCAGCATACTTTGTTTTCATGAACGAACACACCGTCATTACACATAAGAATAATTGAAGCGCAAGAATATAAAAGATAATTTGGAGGTTTTTATCTTTCTGAAAATTCAAAAATTAGGGAGAAAAGGTTTGAGTCCAGTCGGCCTATTTGTACAGTTCCTCCACGATCTTCATTCTCCATTTTTCGCTTTCTAATGTTCTAAGCTTATGCACTTCTTCCTCTGGAAGCAACAGTGGTTCACCCAAGATTTTGGCTATTAACACCATCCTGGCAAAATCCTCTAGAAGCTCGGCCCTTTGAAAAGCTTGCTCAAGGTTTACACCTAAAGTTATTACTCCATGATTTTTCATAAGCAGTGCATTCACATCTTTCAAGGATTCAGCAACCTTTTTAGCATATTCCATGGTTGTCGGAGTGGCATACTCCATGAGCGGCACTCTCCCGATCTGTATTATGACCTCTGTGAATGTTGGAATATCTAAGGAGACTCCGGCGCATGCAAATCCACCGCATATTGGCGGATGAGCATGAACTATCGCATTCACATCAGACCTTAATCTATAGATCATTAGGTGCCATGGGGCATCGCTTGAAGGCGGATACTTTCCCTCAAGAACCTCGCCCTCTAAATTTAATTTGACAACATGCTCCGGTTTCATGTCAGCCAATGAAAAGCCGCTTGGTTTAATTAGAACTTCATTCTTAGATGTTCTAGCGCTTATACTTCCTCCGGCACCGCTCGTTAAGTGTCTTTCGTAGAGTCTTTTCCCAATTTTGCATAGTTCTTTACGTAGCTTATATTCTTCACTCATTTCTAATTCACCATACCTAGAAGACCTAAACAAGAGCGTAGAGCTCTTTATAGAGCTCCTTGTTTTTCTCGTAGAGCTTTAAATATA
>CAZWWD010000159.1:0-1940 GCA_964637155.1 uncultured Candidatus Bathyarchaeia archaeon | reverse complement strand
TCAGAGAACCATTCAATGTCCAAGAGTTAATAGCGAAAGCTATAAAGGCTAGGAAAATTTGAAATCATCCATTTTCCAGTAAAATTTTTTAGTAAAATTCCATATCTATCTGCTTACCACTTTCCAGAGCTGATTAATATGCAGAGAACCTATAAAATTGCAGTTTTACCGGGAGATGGAATAGGGCCCGAGGTAGTTGATGTTGCTGTTAAAGTTTTAGAGGCGGTCCAAAAAGTTGTTGACAATTTAAAATTAATCTTCATGTATGGTGAAGCTGGGTATAACTGTATAGAAAAATATGGAACAAATGTTCCACAGAAAACTCTAGATATGCTTAAGGAAACCCATGCATGCTTAAAGGGGCCCATGACAACTCCTGAGGAGCCTGGTGCTCCGCCAAGTGCTGCCGTAACAATTAGAAAAACCTTTAACTTGTATGCGAATGTTAGACCATGTAAGTCTATGCCGGGAGTCTGGTCTCTTAAACCGAACATAGACTTAGTGATTGTTAGAGAAAACACTGAAGGTTTATATTCTGGTAAGGAATATGAGGTTGCACCTGGCAAGGGTGTGGCTTTAAGGGTTATAACCAGTAGAGCATCTGAGAAAGTCGCTAGATTCGCTTTTAAGCTCGCTGAAAAACGTAGACGCTATTTAACGTGCGTGCATAAGAGGAACATTCTACGTGTAACCGATGGCATATTCAGAAATGCCATCTTCCGAGTTGCAAAAGAGTTCCCATCAGTTAAAGTTGATGAAGTACATATAGACGCTATGGCTATGAGACTTATAAAGGAGCCAGATAAATTCGATGTAATAGTAACAACGAATCTTTACGGCGATATTCTTTCAGATGAAGCTGCTCAAATAACAGGTGGAATAGGTCTCGCAGCTGGAGCAAATATGGGCGATAACTACGGGATGTTTGAGCCAGTACATGGTTCAGCTCCAAAATATGCTGGAAAAAATAAGGTTAATCCTATCGCAACTATTTTAGCCGCAAAAATGATGATGGAGTACCTTAATGAGTATGAAGCTGCCAATCGCATAGAGCTAGCTGTTAAAAAAGTTCTAAGTGAAGGGAAGGTCAGAACCTATGATCTAGGTGGAAATGCAACAACCCAAGATGTAGGAAACGCTATAGTTGATAAAATCCTCCAAGAAAATTAGGTTAAAATCTTATGGAAACTTCAATTTTATAGCTTTCGTCGGACATGCTGTGACGCATCTGAGACAATATATGCATTCCGGATCAGTGAACTTCTCTCTTGGAAGGCTGAGGATCGGAACCTTCATTGGACATACATCCTCACAAGTATGACATCTCGCTCTAATGCATCTTACGGGGTCTCTACTTAATCCTAGGAGACTAAAGCGGCTAATCAACGCTGAGAAGGCTCCTTGAGGGCATAAATATCTGCACCACGCCCTTGGAACATATGTGGCTAAAAGTAAAACCGCAACCAGTATAATTATTCTAGCAATTAAAATGGGTGATATTAAGGAGTAATCAAAGCCAAGATACGTGGAGAATGAAAGACTTATGAATAGTCTCGGGATTACTGCGAAAAGAGTGTCTGAAGGACTTAATGATGTAAATGGAGCTTGAGCAAACAACGCTAACCTTTCCCTATAAACTTGGCCTCCTTCAACAAATTGAGCTAGAGATAAAGAGACACTTATCAGCAAAGTTAATCCCAAAATAATATACTTCATACCAAGAAGGCTCTTATGAGTTTTGGATGAAATCTTAGTCTTTCCAATTTTACTAAAGGCTAAAACATCTTGAATAAAACCTAATGGGCATATCCATCCACATAGAACTCTGCCAGTTAAAACTCCAAAAATAAATATTGATGCAAGAGGCAAAAACGGAAATACTGCATCATAAATCATTTTCTGGAGAACGCTTAAAGATTCATCAACAATCCTAAATGGCA
>CAZWWD010000158.1:0-1966 GCA_964637155.1 uncultured Candidatus Bathyarchaeia archaeon | reverse complement strand
TTTCTCAGCGAGAGAACAGTTAGATATCACCTGCAAATATTAGAGTTAAAGGGTTTGGTTTCAGGACATGAGCGGGGGAGAACCATAACAAGTAAGGGCTTAGAAGAGTTAAGTAGAGCCTTAGTCTCCCATAGAGTTGGCTTTGCCATCACACGTTTCCTATCTATGGCCTACTCTGTTACTTATGATCCAGCCATGGACTCTGGAATGGTCGTCGCCAATGTTTCAATTATTGATAAAAGATTTTATGATAAAACTATTGAAATAGTAGAGTCATTGTATGAAGCAGATTTACTGTTAGCTCCCTATATCAAAATATTGGATGAAAATGAAGAATATCAAAACATATCTGTTTCTGAAGGAAGAATAGCTCTCTTCACGGTCTGCGATTTAACAGTTGATGGCGTATTAATTCACTCGGGAATCCCCCTATTCTTCAAGTATGGTGGGTTAGTTCAGGTTGTTAACCGTAAGCCGTTGCGTTTTATTGAGTTAATCTCTTATGAGGGGACAACCACGCCTCCGCTTGAGCTTTTTGTGCGTAGCAATCAAACTTCGATTGTCAAAGTTATGAGAACGGGATCTGGAGTGTTGCCTGCAGCCATGAGGGAGATTGTGGCGGAAGCTAGAGAAAAAACTCTTAAGCTTCTCTCAACTCTTAAGGAAAAAGGTTGGAGAGGTATATTGGCTTTATCAGCGCCAAATGAACCATTACTCGGTGTTCCAGTAGCAATGGATAGATTTGGCTTATGTATGCTAGGCGGCTTGGCTCCGGGAGCAGCTCTCCTAGAAGAGAGCGTGAAAGTTGAAACCTTCGCTCCCCACTGCTTGATCCCAATCGAAGAAATGAAGCAAATAAATAATCTGGGTTAACTTTAAATTGCCTCACCCCACAGAATTTCAAATAAGGTTTGTAATCTAATCACACAGGATGTGAAGACTCATGAGCAACAATATCATAGTTATAGTTTCTGATACCTTCAGATTCGACTTGCTTCATGAACGCTTCGAAGTTAAGAGTAACGTGAGAGCGAAACTGAAAAACATAGATAGGTTATGCATGGAGTCAACGGAATTTACCAGGGCATATCATGCTTCTTTCCCAACGGTGCCTAATAGGGCTGACCTTTTAACCGGTAGATTCACCTTCACCTATTACGATTGGTCTCCGCTGCCCAGAGATTGGATTACACTCCCGATGATCCTCAGAGAAGCAGGCTACACCTGCATGATGGTAGCGGATACGCCGCACATACTTAAGGATGGATACAATTTTGACCGCGGCTTCAACGGTTGGATGTGGATTAGAGGCCAGGAGAATGACCGCTACAAAACTAGCCCAGCAAATGTTAAGCTTCCATGTAGCCGATGGAAGCTAAGAAACGTGGAGACGACGATTCAGCATATCAGAAACAATTATGGTAGAAAATGCGAGGAGGACTGGATTCCCTCAAAAACCGCTATGGAAGCCTCACATTGGCTTGAAGAAAACTATGGAAGAAAATTCTTCCTATACGTGGACTTTTTTGATCCCCATGAACCTTGGGACCCGCCCAGATGGTATATAGATATGTATGACCCGGACTATGAGGGTGAGGAGGTCATTTATCCGGTTTACGGACCATGCGATTATCTTACCCGAAATGAATTGTTGCATATTAGAGCCATGTACGCGGCTGAAGCAACTCTAGTAGATCGATGGGTAGGATTTCTATTAGAGAAAATAGAAGATCTCGGATTGCTTGAGAACACCACAATAATATTTACAAGTGACCACGGATTCTATCTGGGTGAACATGGGCTTGTAGGTAAATCAATAATTATGGGCGAAAGCCAGGGCCTAGCCCCCCTATATGAGGAAGTAGCTCACATACCATTACTAATAAGATTTGCAGATAAAATGGGTCTAGAAAAAGGAGTAAAAGTGGACGCCCTGGTTCAAACACCTGACATAACAGCCACAATA
>CAZWWD010000157.1:0-1985 GCA_964637155.1 uncultured Candidatus Bathyarchaeia archaeon | reverse complement strand
TATTTGGGCTTAAGTCTTTCTAGAATTTCGGCGGAACAGATTTGAAAGGGAATATTTAAGAAAATTCTGAATAGCAAACCTTCTGGAATAATGAGGGTTAATGGGGCAGCGGCCGCCAACAATGGGTAGACAATTCCGGCTGAAAAAATTGAGGTGGAGATATAGAGGGGGTTTGAAAGCGTATTCCAAACCCACAGTTGGATCGCGTTGAACCAATTTAATGGGGCATAAACACCTAATCTCATAGTTACGGAACTAGCGGTAACTTTAGCCACTATTACGGCGCCTAAACAGTAATCAACAGCCTGGGAGACCGCGTAGCTCAAAGCAACCGCAATGAGACTTAGCATGAATTTTCTTTTATCTCTTATCTGCTTAACGAGAATGGCTGCTGAATACATTGTGTAAGTCCAGGGATGAATGAGAGCTGTCAATGTTAGTGGGAAAGCCAGCTTTAACATTCCCGCTATATTATGCGGTTCTAGGATTAACGCGATGAGAGCCGGAGATAATGCAAGGCTGTTAGCTTGGAATCCTCCGCCAATGAATGCTGGAACAGCGTAGCCTAATGCAACCAGAAGTGGAGCCCATCCAGCTGTGGATGAGCCCCTCAGTTTTAGGGTTACATAGTAAGAGGTTAAAGCAAGAACACATAAGGCAATAAGCGGATGAAAAACATCCATTAGAAGAATGGAGTTCTTAGAGAAAGCCAGCCAGAGACCATACGCCAATAATATGAAAAGAGGTCTTTCAGCACTCTCCCTCAAAGCCTCCAAAAGACCTTCATCTCCAACATTATTAAAGAAATCTATGTATGAAATTGTGTCAACGCTAACGGGCTTAAAATCTGGATTCACTGTAGGCAGATGGGGAAGGAAGATCATGAGGGAAATAAGTAAAAAAGAGAGGGGGATCAGCATAAACCCGTATCTATCGCTTTCCTCATGCCTGTTTTTAGGAGGAGGAACATCAAGCTTCAACATAATTTTCCCGCCTAAAACTGTTTTCGTCAAGGCCATCCACATTAAGGCAATGAGAAGCAAGATTGAAATCCACTCAAGCGGCGTCCACAACAGCCTCTCTCTAAGAACAATATAAAGGGGAGTTGTACTCCACTCCCCCAGAACGTAATATGAGGCTAGAGACACTAGAGCTGCCGTTTCCATAGTTACAGTTGAAAGTAGGAAACCGGGTAAAAGGCTCTTTACACCCCGCTTGTAAGCATGCAGGAACGCTGATATTACTGCAGCCAAACCCAGCCCAAAATATCCTATAAGAGCAGCATTCAGAACTCTGCCTAGAAGAAGGGATAGGGTAGCTGAGAAGACAAGAGCCATATGGAAACGCTTTAGCCTGTCCTCCTCAAGAAGGGCAATACCTATTGAGGCGATTGCGTAAAGTATGTAGTCAAGCTCCAGCCACCCGAGAAGTGGAAGCTGCACAAGATATAGGTGTGTAACCCTGTCAACCGTAAACCTGAAGGGCGCGGAGAAGCTGGAGAGCAGCTCATAATATCCCAAGAAAGCTAAGATGCCTGGAAAAAACGATAATATCTTAGCCGCCGAGATTTTAATCATGCATGAAACTTATTCAGATACACACTTAAATCTTTAAGATGTTAAGACATAATTTTCACGACCACAAGACTTATAAATAAAATTCAGCAATAGCTTTTTAGTATCTTGTCTACTTGTAATTTATGAGGAAGCGTGGAAGGATGAGAAAAATAGGATATATGGTAATTATTATGATTATTTTAGCATCCATAATTGCAGCTGGAATAATTCTCCCCGCGCAATCCACCGTATCTAACGATGAAAAATATGCTGTTGGAGGCGAAATCACTCCAATAAACGAAACACCATTCATCCTTAATCCATATGCGCTGGCAGCAATAGCCACCGTAATCGCAGTTATAGCAGCTTCAATAGCCCTGAAAAAATTCCCGATCAAAATAGTCATAGAAAAAGCATAAAAACAAGTTT
>CAZWWD010000156.1:0-2048 GCA_964637155.1 uncultured Candidatus Bathyarchaeia archaeon | reverse complement strand
CTGAAAACTTTAATCATATAACCTTTAATAAGTCTGACCGAGTTATTATACCGACTAGCTCTCCTTTTTTAGTCACTAAAACCCCTGGATGAAGTTCCAATAAAGGTCTTATTGCGCTTATGTCTGTATCTTCTGATACTGTTGGGAGCGGTGGTTCCATAATCTTTTCAACCGGCTCATCAGCTATGTTTGGGCTTAAGTTCCGCACAATACCTTCCTCGGTTACTATGCCAACAACCCTATTCCCATCGACAACTGGTAACTGTGAGATTCCATACTTCACCATTATTTCACTAACTTTCCTTATCTTTTCTTTTGGGGTTGCTGTTATTACTTTCCGCGTCATTATCTCTCCGCATTTTCTCCCGCGTTTACTAGTTAATATTTGTAGAATCCTGTTTACTGTAGATAATCGAGGATCAACTTTTCCACTTTCTATTTTTGCTATATGAGCCTGTGAAACCCCAACCATTTTTGCAAGTTGACTCTGAGTTAATCCAGCTTCTAACCTCATTTTCTTAAGCATTGAACCAGTTATTATCAAATAATGAATAACCCCCAGTTATATCCAAAAAGATAATAGCTATAATAACAATATTTGTTTTTCTATCTCCAATATTCCATGATTAAAGATAAGTATGCAAATACACCTCACCCTCTATTATGATATACTATAATGCATTAAATTAATGTTGTATTATACCGTAAATTATATATCTAATTGATTTGATAGTCTTTCGAAGTGTAACGGCGTAAGTAGGTGATGGCGAATAGGAGATGCGGAGCATAGCGATTATACCTCTAAAGCATATTCCCTTAGAAGAGCAGGAAATTGAAATTGTTGAAAGAAAGGGGCTTGGGCATCCGGATACAATTTGCGATTCAATAATGAATGAAGTCTCAGTAAACCTTTGTAAAGAATACCTTAACAAAATTGGCACTATAATGCATCACAATATTGATAAGTCTCTTCTCGTAGCGGGTGAGGTTGAAGTCAGATTCGGCGGTGGAATAGTTAAGAAGCCCATGAAACTTATCTTTGGTGACAGAGCAACATTTAAGGTTGACAATATTGAGATTCCCGTTGCAGAGATAGCTATTCAAACCGCTAAGGACTGGTTTAAGAAAAACCTTAGATTCGTCGATCCCGAAGAGCATGTAAAATATCAGGTTGAGATACAACCGGGTTCACAGGCCCTAACAGACATCTTTAGACGTGGTGGAAAGATTCTTGAGGCAAACGATACTTCCGCAGCGGTTGGATGGGCGCCCCTAACTAAGACTGAAAAGATGGTTCTTAGCCTAGAAAAATATCTCAATTCTAAGGACTTTAAAAGGAGATTTCCGGAAACTGGTGAAGATATTAAAGTTATGGGCTTCCGCAGACATAGAGACTTGAATTTAACAATTTCAATGGCGTTTGTTGATCGCTTCATAAGCGGTGAAGAACAGTATTTTGATAGAAAAGCGGAGGTCCTCGAAGATATAAAAAGGTTTGTTGAAAAGAGAAGCGATGGATTTGATAATGTTCATATGGAATTGAACACTCTAGATACGCCGAATAGAGGCATAGACGGCGTATACCTAACAGTGCTTGGAACAAGCGCCGATGGAGCTGACTCAGGACAAGTTGGTAGAGGCAATAGAGTTAACGGGCTTATATCCCTTAATAGACCCCAATGCTCTGAAGCTGCCGCCGGCAAGAATCCAGTTAGCCACGTAGGCAAAATATACAATTTGCTAACCCATAAAATCGCCAATAAAATATATAGCGAAGTTGATGGTGTCAGAGAAGTTTACGTCTGGATGTTAAGTAAGATCGGGCAACCTATAGATCAACCAGTCATAACAGCTATACAATTAATTCCAAGTTCCAGTTCATGTTTTGCTTCAATAAAAAGGAAGGTTAGAGAAATAGTTGAATATGAGCTGGAGAACATAGATAAGTTCAGTATGGATTTAGCCTATGGGAAAATTCCAATATGCTGAAATTTTTCCCGTTCCATAAGCTTTTTCATTTCCTCTTTCTGAAGAGCATGACGTTGTCA
>CAZWWD010000155.1:0-2051 GCA_964637155.1 uncultured Candidatus Bathyarchaeia archaeon | reverse complement strand
TTGTTGATTTGCTGATTCTCCTTACTACAAAATCCTTCGCTTGCGCCACTAAAAGAATAGTTGAATGAACACTGAAATTAAATGTTGCCTACTATATTATCTTTCTTTTAAAGTCTAATTAAATTAATCAAATGGATAATACTTTAGCATATATTCCCCTAAAAATTCAGGGAGAAGTTTATTAAGGAGCTTCCTTCTTCACGTATGTTTAACCATGGTGGTAAGAAAACTGATAAACATCACTTCAACGGCCAGATCTACAATTAAAGGGAACATTAGAGTATTGACTATTAGAAACTTCATTTTAACAGCTATCGCCGGTTTAAGCGGCGGTCTCAACATCCTATTTATTAAAGAGGTTCTTAAAGCGGATGCCATAATTCTAAGCATGCTTACATCTATATGGTCGATGGTTTTTCTCGCTTTTATATTGGTTGGTGGATGGATATCTGATCAATATAGTCGCAAAAAAATGCTTATCTCAGGTATGGCTTTAACATTGCCGAATCCATTAATCTTCGCGCTTGCTCCAGACTGGCGGATGATAGTGATAGCTTATGTTCTAGGGGCCGTTGGTACAGCTCTCACTACACCAGCCTACATAGCGCTTCTATATTCTTATTCTGAACGGAAAACTCGAAGTAGAACAATAGCTCTAATGAACACGGTTAATAGCATAGCGAACATCGTTGTTCCACCAGTAGGCGCAACGTTAATTCAAACATTAGGTAACGGAAACCTAAATTGGATTAGGAACATATTCTTAATCCAATTCTTTTCAACAATAATTGTTTTAGCTTATACTTGGAGGAGACTTGAAGATAAAGTTCAATTAAATAGAAAGACCCCAAAGAATCTAATTCATGCAATAAAAGATGTTTTTGGGCAAATGAACAAAATCTATAAAATTTCAAGAGAAAGAAAAGCAGTATCATGGCTTCTCTTAGCTTTGACTGGACCATGGGCCTGGGAAGCTATAGCACCCTTCTGGATAATTTATGCTGCTGAAGTATGCGGTTCACCAATAATAGTTTTGGGATTTCTTCCATCAATCTATAGCCTAACAACAGCTCTACTAATGCTTCCCTTAGCTGAAATCTCTGACAAGAAAGGTAGAAAGAAAGCAATTCTATTCGCCCGCCCATTCTTACATCTCTGCATAATTATCTTACTAATTGGCGGAACATTTAAAGAGTCAACCCTCACCCCTCTCATCCCTCTCATCGCATGGATATTTAGGGCGATAGGCAGCTCATCCGGCCCCTCGTGGACGGCTGCATCAACTGAAGTCATCCCCGAAGAACTACAAAGCGGATGGGAGGCGACCAGAGACTTCCTATGGAGAAGCATGGCTATACCAGCCGCGTTGATCGGCGGGCTTCTCTGGAACATTGATCCAAGATTGCCGTTCATCATGGCTCTTCTCGTTGATGGTCTTATTAGGCTTCCAATCTTAATATATAAGGTGCCGGAAACACTGATTGCCCGAAGCCATCGACATCCAACTGGTCCACACATAATCCTCTACGGTTTACCGAGTTCAGGTAAAACATCAATCGCACGACTGGTTCAAAGAGAATTATCTCTTGAAGTTATTGATGAAAGAACGTTTGGTGAAGAAGAACAAAACGTTCCTTCAATTCCAATACCCTTCCTTAGCGGCAATGGAAATGAAAAAAGGGTTAAGGAGAAATTAAATTCCATCCTAGCGGAGAAAAATAGGGCTGTAATTATAGAGGGTGAGCCAGCAATATTTGCAGCTAAAGATGAAGCCAAAGGCCTAATAATTCTGCTTGTTGCCCCAAGAGAAGAGAGAGTTCAAAGAGAAATCAAAAAGCATGGTGGACCGGACTTTGTGGCTTTAAAAAGGGTTGAGGAGAGAGATCGAAAAGTAGCTAAGCTGACTCGCCAACTATTTAATGCCGACATATCAAAGCTTCCGCCCTTTGATGTGGCTATAAACACGGAAAGAATTCCACCTGAAAAAATTGTGAAGATGATTGCCCTCCTACGTGAAAAGAAAAATAGTTAAAACATTTAAATCCAGTCTA
>CAZWWD010000154.1:0-2063 GCA_964637155.1 uncultured Candidatus Bathyarchaeia archaeon | reverse complement strand
ACTTCTTGAGTCCATGGATGGCCATTAAAGTATCCGCCGATCATTCTTCCATATTCAGGAAACTCATAAAAGGTGTCTGCCGCATTATGTACACCTATAAAACCCTTTCCACTCTTTATGGCGCTTATGAAATCTATTTTTTGCTTGTCCGTCATTGGCAATTCGCCTGAAGTTGCGAATAAAATGGCATCAAACTTTTTTAAATCTTCGGAATTGATAATGTTGCAGTCCTCTGTAGCCACCACGTTAAATATACCCGATTCTAAACCTAGATTCTTCACAACTTTCTTGGCAATTGGCAGATAATCATGTTTGAATCCAGCTGAGTGTGTTATCATTAGAAGGTTTTTCATAGCTCACTCACCCATTAATTATTTAGAAAACTCCGGAGAAATATTTAATGTCTTTTAGGGAGAATCTTTAGCTTGCCTTAAACGAAGTATCTTCTCTTTAGTTAAGACTTAAATTTTTTAAGGGATTAAAATATTGTTGCCTAAAAGGGTGCATCTTGATGGTTAGTGCAACCGATTTTGTTGGTAGAGACATAATTTCAATAAAGGATTTTACTCGCGAAGAAATCGATTATATTCTAAGAATTTCCAGTGAAATGGAATCTTTGGTCAGGACTGGATCAGATGTCCTTAAGAGCCGAGTTATGGCCACATTATTCTTTGAACCTAGCACTAGAACCCGACTGAGCTTTGAAACCGCCATGTATAAGCTTGGTGGCTCAGTTATAGGTTTTAGTGAACCAGAGGTAACATCCATCCGGAAGGGAGAAAATTTAGCTGACACTGTTCGGGTTGTTGAAAAATATGCTGATATAATAGTTCTGCGTCATCCCGCTGAGGGTGCAGCTCGTTTCGCAGCTGAATATGCAGAAATTCCGGTTATAAACGCTGGTTCAGGCGCTGAGGAACATCCAACACAGGCAATATTAGATCTGTACACTATTCTTAAAGAGAAGGGAAGAATCGATGGGTTAAATATCGCTTTGATGGGTGATCTAAGATATGGTAGAACCGTTCACTCGCTTGCTTACGCACTGTCACTTTATGATGTTAGACTTTTCCTAGTTTCGCCCGAACTACTAAAAATACGTAGAGAAGTACTGGAAGATATTAAAAGCCGAATTAAAGTCTTAGAATATTCGAATATAGAGGAGATTCTTCCAGAAGTCGACGTTCTATATGTAACGCGTATCCAGAAAGAAAGATTTCCGGATTTAGCTGAATACGAGAAGGTTAGAGGCTCATACATAGTGGATCTGAATGTTTTGAGAATGGCTAAAAGCGATCTCATAATTCTACATCCACTACCAAGAGTTGAAGAGATCTCTGTTGAGGTTGATTCAACACCATTTGCCCGATACTTTGAACAGGTTAGGAATGGCTTAGTTACGCGAATGGCCCTATTAGCGCTTATTTTAGGCGCAATAAAATAATAAGGGCGTGAGGATCTTAGCTAAACGTAAGGTTAATCCTTCCAATATTGCCTAGTTCTAAGAAAGTTTATTTTAGCCTTCAAAAGATCCATATAAAATTCCTTCTCGTTTACATGCAATTTTACCGAGAATCCTAGAGGCGGTTTCAGGTCCAATCCCCATAACTTGTAAAGCTATAACTGCCTGCTTTCCATAGCTTAAGATTAAATCTGCTATTCTACGTGCATACGAAAGCGTTCTAATCTCTTCCTCGGCGAGTTTTTCTCCACTTAAACGCTTATTCATGATCTGTTTAACATTTTCCAGATTCCATTTATCTCTAAAACATGTAATAAGCGCTGAAAACCTATTCTCTGAAATTCACTTCTACCAGTTAATTCACGCAGTCTTTCAAGCACAACAGTCAATTGTACACCATGCTTGCTATCAGCTAGTCCATGAATCTCATCAATTATTAATGAAGCGGACATTACTCAGCTGCTTTCGCATTAGCTTACCTAGTAAAATCGCCTGAAGCGTTTCGGGAGTTACTATAAGCATGTCCGGAGGCTTTAAAGCCTGTTTCCTACGAACCCTAATTTCCGTATCTCCGCGTCGAACCTTAACTGAACCCTAAAAT
>CAZWWD010000153.1:0-2069 GCA_964637155.1 uncultured Candidatus Bathyarchaeia archaeon | reverse complement strand
TCGTAAGCGCAATTCGTTCTTATAGGTCACTAAAAATTTTGTTCAGTACATTTCCGGGTTCAAACTTTTCTTGGGTTCTTATGGAAGCCTCTTCAACATAGAGCTGGATTGCATATTTCATCGCATCTTGGCTTATCGGTATAAAATTCGCATCTGACCTAAAGTACTCCATTAGGGATGCCGCGCAAGCAAACCTTAAAATTTTATCCTCAAGTCTAGCTGAAAAAGTAACCACTTCTCCCTTAATCTCCTCCAGTATAGCCTTCCTAGCCTTTCCAATAAGATCGTATGTTTGAGGAGTTATCATAACAGGCTTATATGGAAATTTGTCTCTAACAAGCGGATGCATAGCTTCAATGGCGTAAACCAATGTAAGGTGATCCCTTATTGCTTGCGCTTCCTTATCGATATCTATCTCCCCTAGAGTCAGCTTCATCTGGCTCTCAGCAATCTCAAGAAAGCGCTTCTTAGTTAAGCGATGAAGTCTGCAAAGCATACGATCTTCAATAGCCCTGAAATTTGGATCGCGAATTGTTACGGCGTAACCTTTCTCGTGAACCGAAACATTATAATTTACCGAGAAGAAGGAGGTGAATCTATAGGGTCCTATAACTTCCCGATGCAATTCATATTTTATTTCACCCTGCTCCATCGCTATTTTAAGCGGCTCCACCATACCCTTATATCTAAAGAAATCGTTAAATTCGGGAATTATGAAATTGAATGTTCTCCCAGCATAGGCCTGTCCGATCCTTATGAACCGCGCCGGAGTCATGCCTCCGCAATAGCGGTTTCTGCCAGGTATGCCATGAGCCGGAACCTTCGCATCTGGATTACCTAATATCATGTCTCTTGTTGAGAAGCTCTTTCCTGTTCCGGGATCACCGAATAACGCTAAGGACCAGCCTGTTTTCTTACCTGTTTTTCCGCCTTCATGAACTATCTCAACATTAGCTAATCCGTACTGTTGGGTTATAGTTAGTAGGCTGTCAAAATATAGGATTGGGCCAAAAAGATCTTGAAGATAAGCTGACAAAGTGCTTATGCTGAATGTTTTACCGAATTTAATAGTTTCCTCAAGTCTATTCTTAATTAAATCCTTTAGATAGCTGTTTAATTCCCAATCCATCTTCTCTATTAGCAGTCTCTCCTCAAATAATGGATCAGCACGCCGCTTCTCTCTCTTAGATGATTTTATTATTGTTCCCGGCGCTGTTCGAATCTTTTTAGTTTTTCCTTCAATTTCATCCCTAACTATCGATAAAGCTTCTCTGGGTATACTCCATTCATGATATTTGCCGCCATTATAGGACAAAACAACTACGCCTAATTTCTCAAGCTCGCCTAATATTTCCTTAGCTTCTCCTAAACTGAGAATTCTTTTTATGTCGCTCAAATTTATGGTTCCGCCGCTATCAAGCATGAATTTAAGGAGTATTAGGCTGGATAACCCAAACTTAGCTTTCACTCTGCTGATTCCATTCCGAATTAAATCACATGACCCTCCGAAAGATACTTTCCCTCTCTCAAGTAGATAATGTCTGCCTCTAAAAATTGCCCATTCACGCGGTTTATACCTTCTAAAAATCTCTTTTAATTCGTCATCCGTAATTCTTGAAGCTATTTCCATTGAGGCCTCATCTTCATCTATTTCCCAGCAGCATAGAAACTCATCAAAATAAGGTATCTTCAGCCACTTACCTATCTCAAACAGCTGACTTACCGAGTAAGCCCTCTTCAGAAGCTCTTTCCTCTCGTAAATTTTCTCCTCTTTCTCTAAAGTCAAATAATTCCTGTTCCTCCAACCCTCAACCATCTATAGAGCTGCCGAGAACATCCCTTGAATAAATATTTGAATTAACTCAGTATAAATCTTTAGCCTAATTAAAAGTCATCCGTGAACTCTAACCTGGAAAATAAGCTTTTCCCTCAAATTAATCAGCTTTAAAGCAAAAATTTGAAGGGATTAAACCAAATTAACAATCAATCTTAAATATCCAATAAGACCAATAAATATTGGGGGAGCTTTTTTATGCCAGGCGGATATATGGGGAAAATTTTAAAAGTTG
>CAZWWD010000152.1:0-2079 GCA_964637155.1 uncultured Candidatus Bathyarchaeia archaeon | reverse complement strand
CCCTTCTCTTTAGCATATTCTAAAATTGCCTTATAGAGCTCATCGCTGAATCTTGCAGACAGGGTCTTTACAGGCAAATCGTCCACCATTTACATAACTTGTACACAACCTAATAAGTATTGCCAATTTACACGCTAAATCAATATAAAGTCTACGCACACTTAGAAGTTTAGAAGTAATTATCGTTTAACTTAAAAAAATACATAAAAAAGAAGGGGGAACGGAATCCCCAGGCGAGATTTACAAGCCGACTACAGGTTGTTTATGTAGTCAGCTAGGTTCTTCGCCGTCTCAAAGTTTCCGTTATTATACTCGGTAAGTATGATATCTATCCACTCTGCAGCTATGGCAGCCTTACCACCATCGTAGCAGGGAACCAGAATCCAGCAGTCCTCCTGCTCAAAGTGCGTGGTAGTCAATAGTAACGCAAGTATCTGGGCTCTGGCCTTATCTTCCATCGACCAAGCCCGCTTCCAGAACCTCAGAATATTATACGCCTTCCGCAGGATATCTTGGTCATCACCCTCAAATGTTAGCCAATCAAAGTTCCATAAGCTTCCTTTTCCATAGTTCTTTGAAATTTCTCTTAGAGCCTTCAATATGTCTTCCCTTGAAACCTGAATGCCTCTGCATCTGTGTTGCAGAGCTTTCCGAATATTATTCTTCCAGAAACCAATTGTTTTTCCATCGTAAGAGCAAACGCAGTTAAGGAATATTCCATTAACAAAGCTGTTAAGATTTCCTTGATCGGCGATGACCTTAATGTTTAGGACCATTGGACCCACAACAAACCATTGAATATAAAGCCCCTCATTAATTTCTGAGGCATTAATGTACTGGGAATCTAGCAGAGTATCCATGTTTTCATCCCAGATCTCAATTGTCTCGCTTCGTCCATACCCTTCGAGATCCATAACATAAAGGGACAGCAGATACTTCCCTTCTGGAATCTCAAGCTTAATTATAAAGTAGTTTAGGAACCAGCCGAACTCACCTGAATCCCATACGCCGTAAATCTTTTCATTCAACGGAGGCGGATACCCGTGATATATTCTCTCAGCTGGATAGGTTAACACTCTATCCGTATCGTAGCTACCAAAAGTCTTATCAGTCCACTCGTAGGCTGCGTATCTTCCGATAAATGGATATTCACCAAAGCATCTGGCAGTGTCAGCGGCATGCTGAACAACTCCATCTGAAACCTCGTAGAGGCCAGCCATATTCGTTTCATCATAGCTGTAATCGAAGTCGTTATCCCCAACGTTAGGGGCGTTAAATCCGGCAAGCAGATAGTAGGTGCTTCCATAGACGCCTCTCCAGTTCCCTAGAACAGTTCTATCTAAGCCAACGAAGCTCACACCGCTCGTAGGAGCAATCTCATCTAAGAAAACTCCTGAAATAATAGCACCATCATCATTAATGTCCTCAACAGTAATCGTTATATTATCATCGCTATGCACATTGAAAACAACATAAACGCCGCCTGCAAGACCATAATAGAAGTAATTGCCTGGAACACCGTCACCAAGCCTAACAGTCTCCGAAAAGCCGCCGCTTGAAACCGTAACATTCATAATGTTCTTTGGATCGGCCCAATCCAGAAAGTAGAGGGCGAGCCTGTAGTCGCCAGAAACATAAAGAGTAATCTCTATAAGCGAATCATTATAGTACCATGTTGGACGATAGCAGGAGCCGGATGAATTAACAAGCGGCCTAGGAGGACCCTCCGGACCAATAATCTCATACTTCAGGATGTTAAGTCCGCCAAGATAATCCTGATAGGGATAAAACATCCACGCAGGATTATCCGGTAGCACAGACCAGGGTGTACGCCACCAAAACTCCGTCTCCATATCAGTGAGGTTAACGGCGGTAGTCTCACCTACAGCAACCTCATTTTCATTAGGCTCCGCATAGGGCAGAGCATAACCGCAGTCACCATAACCACGTTCAGTCCAATTACCTTTAGTAGTGTAATCTCTCCCAACATACGCGAAGGCGCTGCCACAGCAGCTACAACAATCGCAACAGCAGTCGTCGCTATCATCTTTGTCGCCACGGCCATAAGCCGCGCCGACG
>CAZWWD010000151.1:0-2101 GCA_964637155.1 uncultured Candidatus Bathyarchaeia archaeon | reverse complement strand
CGCATATGAATGGGCATTCCTTGATGCAGAGAGGACATATGCCGCTTACAGCCGCCGGATCCCTAACTCTTACAGTCGTCCATGTAGTTGACTTAGAGCCAAGATATTTCGAGTTCATAACCATTTTCACCCTAATTTGGTTATCGGTTACCGGTTACCTATTGCCAAAAAATATATAAAAGATTTTCGAATAAAAACTTCTTAACAACTAGAAAAACCTGTTATGTTCTTTATAACTAAATATCGTATCTGCCAGCTGTCTAAATGACTCCGTGTTTTTCTCTTTACATTTCTAGCTTATTTAGCCTCCAGCTAATGGTGGGAAAATAGCTATAACATCTCCCTCTTTAAGTTCAATGTTGCCTCCGTCAAGCTCAGTACTACCCTTTAAATCTTTAATGTTTCTGCCATTTATTGTGAAAATTAAGTTGCTTTTTACTTTATTATGTTCTTTGTCGTAAATATCGTTTAAAAAATTCTTCTCCTAAAGTCTTTGATAGACTCTCAATTAAACCTCTCACTGTTCCATCACAGCTAACAGTTAACTCTCTTTTTCCATATTTTTTCCTTAAGGTTGCGAAGAGCACAACCTTAACTGATGGCATAAACTATCAATAAAAATATTTGCAGAAGAAAAATAAAAATGGAATGGTGATTTTTTAGATGCATTAGGAGGCGCTAGAGCTCTAATTTAAGTCCATTTATCTTTTCGTCGTTGGCTCAATGTTAACTCAGCCTTTTGTCTATAGTTATCTGTTTATATGTTGCATTGAGCTAGGTTAACGCTATATAGGCATTCATTACATCCAGGTTCATTAGCGTAGCAGTCTAGAGCATTTGTTTCTGTAAAGAAACATTTTGACGGTGAGTAGAGGCAGTCTCCGCACCACGGTATGTTTTCGGCAATTCTTTTTCTAATCTCTCTAAATTTCACATAATCTTTCTTATTCCATATTTCCCTTAAGCTTTCTCTTTTTAAATCCCCAAATGATATGGGATGTATACTTTTGATATGCATATTAATGTAGACTGGATGATGATAGGCGAATTCTGAGCATGGGGCAATCGTTCCATCTGATCTCACAAAAACCGTTTCTTTTTCAATGTAGGGGCATTTTCTCTCTTTAGCGTCTGGATATAAATTTGGAAGCCTTATTTCTATATGATAATCGTGTGCTATTTTTCTGCTTAAATCAAAAACTCTCTCAACATCCTTCATTATCGCTATTTTATCCTTCGATTTAAAGAAGAGTGGAGGATTAATCCAATATCCATTTTCCTCAGCCTTCCTCCATAACTCTCTAATTATATTGGAGGCTCTAGACTTGTTGCTAAACCCATAAATACTGCCTAGCGCCTCGTAAATTGCTTCGAGCACAAATTTTTGATCACAGCTTAAAAAGCTCTCCATTATCTCGAGAGGTTTCCTGCTTAAGGTGACATATATGGAATCTCGGAATATCTCCTCGGTATAGGGAACTACATGAGAGACCAGAATGTAATCTGCTTCCTCTTGAGCTATCCTCTTAACAAGAGTGGGCAGATCCTCAAAATTACTTCTCATCACCACAACTTCCACGCCCAGCTTAAAAGAGTAACGCTTTTTCATTTCAGCCACATAATGAAAGTTTCTAAGTAAATCCTCCGGTTTAGATCCCTCTCTAATCTGCTCCAGTTTTACAATATCAGTTGTATCGATTGAAAAAGATACGTTATTTACTCCATTTCTCAGTATTTTTTCAGCTAACTGCCGATTAAATAAAGAACCATTAGTGCTCACAAGAATTTCGCCATCTCTAGGCAAATATTTTCTTGCAACTCTAAGCATTTCAAGAAAGTTTGGATGAACCAGCGGTTCACCAAACCCATATAATATAACTCTTTCTAAATGTGGAAAGGATGACTCAGCAATTTTTTCATATAGATCCAAGTTTAGGTCTGAGGGCTTAATATTCCAAACACGTCTCACACACATTCGACAGCTAAAATTACATCGGTTAGTTACCTCTACCTGTAGCGCTTTCGGATAATCCTCATTCATATCTCAAGCTTCCTTCTTCCATTTAGCCTCGATAAATTAGAAAATAGTAGTATAAACATG
>CAZWWD010000150.1:0-2146 GCA_964637155.1 uncultured Candidatus Bathyarchaeia archaeon | reverse complement strand
CGCCAGCCCGATGCTTCCCCGGAATGCCGGAGGTTATTTCATCAGCTATTTCCAGGCGGCGCCCCCTTATGGTTGCGAAGGTGGCTCCGCTTGAATCAACCAGTATAACCCCATAAGTTTCCTTCTCCCTAACCAAATCCCTCAGATGCTCTATGTGAAACCTCGAGTCGCATCGATAGAGATAAATGTTTATCGGCTCAGGCGGAACAATCACATAAGTCTCCATCTTCTCGCTTCCAGGAGGCCCCTGCGGTATAGCCCCACAAAATATGACAAGCCCGTTCTCCGGAATCTCCTTAAAGAGCTTAAGCCTCTGAATAACCCTAACAATGGCGTCCTGAACATTCTTTCTAGTAGTCGTCGACTTAATGTTAGATGCCGTACCCCACTCATCCTTAAGCATAGCAATAATCTCGCTTACCTGCCTTCCTGGGGGAATATAAAGCGATATAAGCTCTGTTCCCCTACCCTCCTTTGAGGCCAGAGCCTCCAGTACCTTTTTCAGCCGAAACATTTCAAGAGACGTTCTCTTCGAACCCATCGTATATCCATCAACCCATATTTTTACATGAACAAGCCGGGTTTCCTAAACTATTTTAGAAGACCTTAATTAGTGTTTAGTTTTCCGCAGCTTCTCTTCCCTCTCAATCTCCCTCTTAATACTCTTCAGCAAAATCGGCTGATTCAACATCATAACTGCAAGCGAATGGGAGCATCTCCTCTTAGATGTGAAGCCCGGGCAATTACATGTCACGGAGCCATCTATATTCCGAACAACAATATAGGTTCCATGCTCCCCAATAACATTATACACTCCATCACTAATCTCTTCGATTCTTCTCCCACGTATAAGCTCATAAGCCTTCTCAATCATGCGACTCAGAGGCAAGATTTCTCCCCGGGGAACCAAAATATTCCAAGAATAAATATGTAAGCATCTCATATAAATGCTCGGAACCAGAACAATAGTTTTCTCTCCACGAGAGCCCAGAAATAAGCCTTTAAACATCAAATTATCCTTAAACAATAAATGAATGGAGTGAAGGAAATTTGGAAAGAATAGAGTTCGGTTTAAGAATCCCAGCTTTCCCGGTTGACGGAAGCAGCGGAGAAGCCTTCATCAAGCAGATCGAACACTTCATAAGCGGAGTTAAAGAGTACTTTAGTTCAGCTTGGGTATGCGATCACTTCCATCCATGGGCAAACGCGGTTTCCGTGAATACACCCAACCTAGAGGGCTTCACAGCAATAACCTATCTTTCAGCACTCTTCAAAAACCTAAAATTCGGAAACATCGTTCTCTGCAACTCCTACAGGAATCCCGCATTATTGGCAAAGATGGGTGCAACCCTCCAGCTTTTAACCCGAGGCCGTTTCATCTTGGGAATAGGCGCAGGATGGAAAATGGACGAGTACATTGCATACGGATATGAGTTTCCGCCAGCCAAGATTAGAGTAGGCCAACTTGAGGAGGCTGTGCAGATAATCAGAAGGATGTGGACTGAAGAAAAAGCAACATTCAAAGGAAAATACTACCAAATTAAGGATGCCGTATGCTCCCCAAGACCCAACCCCATTCCGCCAATAATGATAGGTGGAGGAGGAGAAAAACTAACCCTAAGAGTCGTAGCAAAACACGCTGACTGGTGGAATCTGCCAAACACTTCAGTAGAAACCTACAGGCATAAACTGCAGATTTTAGAGCAGCACTGCGAGAAAGTGAGAAGGAAAATTGGGGAAATAAAGAAAACCTTAGGGAATATGGTTGCAATAGCCGAAACCCATGAAGAAGCCGTGAAAATAGCGGCTAAAAATCCGCTTGTAACCCCGGAAAACATAAAAAACCTCATTATTGGAGACCCAAATGAAGTCGCCGATAAAATCCGCGAATACGCTGAACTGGGAGTAGAGCTCTTCATCCTCAGATTTCTAGATTTCCCAAAAACTGATGGAGCAAAACTGTTCGCCGAAAAAGTAATCCCCAACCTTTAACCTCTGAGCCCATCCCCTCACTCTAAGCGCAAATTAATTTACCAAAAACATTTCCCCAAAAATCCCATGAAGAAAAATCAATTCAACCCCCAGAATACATGGAATTAATCATTTTTGCTCATAAAAAATAAAAATAGTGGATTAGGATCAAAGC
>CAZWWD010000149.1:0-2153 GCA_964637155.1 uncultured Candidatus Bathyarchaeia archaeon | reverse complement strand
GATTCCCTACTTGCTGAAAAGATTTTGGGCGTATTCAATGCATTTTTTCTTAAATTGCTCATAGCTTCTTGAGAATTCATTCATGGTTTTGACGGTTGCGCCGAACTCTCCCCATTCGGGTGGCTTTAAACCTCGAGAGCCATATTTTTCCGGATTAGCTATGCCTATTTTCCTCAAAAGGTCGATTTGTTCGGGTGTTAGCTCGTATGCCTTTACGAACTCTTCAGCTGTGTTTTTCCATCCAGATAAAATTTCGTGAGATATCGTTGGATCAGCCTTTATGAGAACTGATTCCCGATAATCTTCAACGTTAAAATCTTTATCTAGGCTTTTGAGTAAGACGTTAGTTTGGTGATTTGGGAATTCAGTATGCGTCATGTGGGTACTTGCCAAAGTTAGGAGAGTTTCCTCGGGTTTCCTCTTGGAGGCGGGAAGAACATCTATCCCTTGCATGACGGCTTCCGCCTGTTTTCTCGTGAGCCCATACTTTGATTGGATATAAGATATCCATTTGGATTTGTTCTCTGGGCTGAAGAAGATTTCATAAACCCTTTTAGTTACAAGTATTCCGCAGTATCCGATGTTTTTCTCAAGCCTAGCAAGATGTTCAGCGACTTTAACTTTGGAGTTATAGGGTACATTACATTCAGCTAGAAAATCTATAAAGGGTTCCTTATTTAATGGTCGGAGAAATCTTCGGCTACAGATAACACCTATCTTTTCATCCAGAGAACTTTGTTTAACTTGATCCCAAGCTCCTAATGCTTCAGCAAGCTTCTTTAACGCTTCTTCTTTATCCTCTAGTTTTTCAAGCGCTTTTCTCAATAATTCCTCGGCTTGAACCTCTCTCAAGTGATCATCCAATCTGCCACCCATGTTTGTTTCGTAAACCGTTGTTAATGGGATTCCTTTCTTGATGGCTTCAGCTCGTCCCTCGATCTTCGCTAATATTAACTCCACTTCCTGGGACACCGTGAAGGTTACGGTATTATTTGTTCCAATTCCTAAGCTCTCAAGCTTCTTTGTTAATTCGATCGCAGCTGGGGAGCTACCTGCCACCTTAAAAACTATGTTTGGTCTACCTCGCTCAAAATTAGCTGAGTAACCCCACAGAAGATAATAGTCGTATTTTTTGAGAAATTCTTCGGCGTCAGCATAGATCTTAAGTGCGTCCTTAAGGCTTTTCTCGTAGTCATCCGCTATTGTCGGATTTAGCTGAAGGCTAACCATGCCGTGACGCATGTTCGATGCAATCGCTATTGGCCTAAAAACTGCTAAATTAGGCCAAATACTAACCTCTGTTCCTTTAGCAGCGAGCTCGTCTCCATAAAGGTTTGGATTTTTGAGCAATTCTCCACAATTTTTAATAGCTGTTTTGAAGTCTGGGCATAAATCTTCGCCTTGGTATCCATCCCAGAGGCTTGGATCATCCTTATAGGCGGCTGCCGCTAAAACAGGATTAGTTGAAACCTGAACGAAACCTAGATGCCTAAGCCATCTAAGGCCCATAGCGTAATCATTACCGAATTTACATATGCCAAGTTTACCGAGCCTATAGTATATGTTGTTTTGAATGCAATTTTTGGCTGAAACCAAAAATGAAACCATTATGTTGTTCCAGTCAATATTTTTCTCGATCTCCTTAGCTGTATACGCTACCATCGATCCGGGAGGACGATAGAATCCGCTCATAACCTTCTTCATATCTGATAGAAAAAGCCTGATGACGGCTTGAGCTATTGGGGCTTCGCCATTAAAGCATTTCCTTTCTAGATTCTCCAACCCTTTTAAGGCTTCAAATATTTTCGTATAAGTTGCTACAGCTTCATCATCAGTGAACCCGATGATATCTTTCTCTAATCCAATGGTATTTAATGCTATCTGAATTAGAGTTTCATAAATTCTCGCGCAGAGAGGAAGCTTCTTCTCATTCTTAAGAAGTTTTTCATCCGGTTCTTCAAGAAGAGTTTTATTGAAAAGGAAGTTAAATTGGCGAATCACTCCTGCGACTACATTTTCTAGGCGTCCAGTCAGCTCTTTGTTAAGTAAGTGATCAGCAGCTAACTTGGTGTAGCCTTTAGTGGCTAGATAAACTACATGCCCCGAATGATCAGTGCTAGAGACTGGAAAATCTAGGGGTTCAGCTTTTGAAT
>CAZWWD010000148.1:0-2188 GCA_964637155.1 uncultured Candidatus Bathyarchaeia archaeon | reverse complement strand
AACCTCTGCTTCTTTCTCCAGCGTAAATTTTTTCATAAATATCTACGCTATAGTTGGAATCTCGTAAAGAAGGGATTGGAGTTGATTTTTGCGAATTTTTTCAGTTAATAAATCATTAAAGAAGTGAGAAATAAGACAAGATATTGATTGTTGCTAACTGAAATGTTTAGCCATCTCCTTATTTTCGGGCAATGATAAGATCGCATCTATTGTTTCCTCAACCTGCCTTGTAGATTTTGTTCTGGCGTCTACTATCAGCCAATCGAAAAGTAGGTCTCTGCCACCTTCTAGGAATGCCTCCAACGCCCACTCCATCCTGATCATTCTCGGATAAATAACGTATTTGAGAACTCTGCTTGGAAGCTCCTTTACAGGTATCCTATGCACCCCCTTTCCATCTATCTCAGCCGGGATCTCAACAGCTACATTATCTGGAATACCGTTAATCACCCCTTGATTAAGAACATTCACCTGATATAATCCCCTTTCATCGTTTACAATGGAATTAATAATTGGTACAACGGATTCCTGGCTTATCTTGGGCGGTAGAAGCTCTGTTAGCGGAGTCTCCGTGTCGTTTATGGCTTTAATGGCGCGATTAAGCCATTTCTCATGGTTTTCTAGGTATATCTTCCATCCGATTTCAGAGTCAGGTCCACCTGATGGACCAAACCACTTCTTTTTGGTTCTAAGATTCCAATGATACTTCCATGTTCCACTTCTCACAGAGTCCCCAACAGGGAATAAACCGTACCTTTTATACATGTCTATGGCTGCGGGAGACATCTGTATGTCGAACGGGCTTTTCTGCTTTCTCCTCCATCTTCTCCAATATTTTTCCGCTTTCTTCTCTATCCATTCATCTAGAAGCGGATATGCATCCTCGCCATCATGAAGGAATTTTGTCATCCATATAGTATGATTGAAGCCTATAGCTTCAAACTCCACGTTTTCCGGGTTTAACCCTAACACTTCAGCTATTTCCTGATACCCCAAATGCCCATGACATAATCCTATCACTTTAATTTTTGTTTCCCTAGATAGGAGCGTTGTGCCCTCGAAAACCGGGTTCGCAAGCAAAAGCAGCCAAGCGTTGGGGCTTAAGTCCTCAATGGTTTTCGCCACATCCATCATGAGCTTAAATTGGTAATAACCCCAAATCGTATGATAATCTGAAACCATATTCCACTCAACGCTGTTAATTCCCCTATAATATCCATGCTGCTCAGAAACCTCCCTCATCTTCTCATAATAGTAATGTCCGCCGGCCATAGCGGTGTTTATTACGAAATCCGCGTCCCTCACAGCTTCACGTAAATCCGTGGTTTTCTCAAATTTTAGGTCAGCCTTAACCTCCGAAACATATCTTCTCGCGAACCTATAAATTAAATTTAAGCGCTCCCTATTTATGTCCATGAAGACAACAGTACTGCCCTGTAACCCTTTCGTTAGGGAGAGATCACGTATCAAGGTTGCAGACCAAGCAATGCTTCCAGCCCCGACCACACCTATCCTAACTTTAGTCAAATCCACACCCTCAAAACATTTAATCTGATTATATTTCACGTAAGACAATAAAATATAATTCTATATATCCGCCTTAAACATTTAAGCTCTCTCTGTTTGGTGATAAGTATCTCCTCGGGTATGGGTATAGCTGTAATACTGTCTCTTCTTTAGTCCATCATATAAAGAAATCTTCTTAGCTAATAGAGAAAATTGAGGTGTTCTCTATCTCCTGTTGAGAAGTGTAGTATCTAACCCTGAATTAGCGAGTTTTCTCGGCTCCTATTGTTCTTCCATTGAACTCAATTAACTCGAGCTCCTCAACATTAACACACTCGAGGGGCCACGCATCCTTTGTCTTAACATCCACTTTTAATAGTTTTGCTTTCCTGCAATTGCTTAAATAAATTCCTTTTTCAGCAGAAATTCTAATGTTTTCAAATATGATTCCTTCAATAGGCATTTCTGGTAAACCTAGAATTTCAATTGCACGCGCAGCTCCTTCACATATAATGTTGCTAATTCGGAAGTTGCGGAATATCGGCGTCCTTTCCGATACGGGCTCTGGAGGAAGACTATGATAGAACATATTGAAGATTATAGCTTGTCTTTTTATGTTTTTCATTATGATATTTTCAATCGTAACATTTTCGACGACCCCTCCCCGACCACGCTGAGTTTT
>CAZWWD010000147.1:0-2203 GCA_964637155.1 uncultured Candidatus Bathyarchaeia archaeon | reverse complement strand
GGCAAGGAGATCGTCAGAAACTGGCTGTACTTCGCCATCCTCAAATCCCTACTCCTATTCAACAGGGAACCCTTCAGAAACGTTTGGATCCACATGCACGTCGTCGACGAGCATGGAAGAAAAATGAGCAAAAGCGCGGGAAACATAATCGACCCGCAGGACGTAATAGAAAAGTTTGGGAGCGAAGCCTTCAGAATATGGGCTGGCCTAGAAGGAAACATAACTAAAGGCGACATAAGATGCTCATTCGAAAGAATCCGCGGAACATCAAAGTTCCTAACAAAATTATGGAACATCGCCCGCTTCATATCATCCTTCCCGCAGGTTAACAGCGATTATGAGCTCGCCCCGCTTGACAGGATGATACTGGCGAAACTTAACGAGCTTATAGGCGAGTGCCGTAAAGGATACGAAAACATGAATGCCTTCCAAGCTGCCACAGCCATCAGAACGTTCACATGGAACATATTCGCAGACCACTATCTTGAGGCGGTTAAATCCAGAGCATACAACCGCAACGGCATATTCAACCTAAAGCTTCAGCGCGGCGCATGGTACACGCTTCACAAGTGCCTAGAAACCATACTAAAGCTTCTAGCACCCATATGCCCCTTCATAACTGAGGCAATCTGGCTTGAATTATACTCTAAAGAAAGCATACACATCCAGAGATTCCCCGAGGAGAAAGAGGAATGGAGAGATAACCTAGTTAATCTACTACCGAGATTCATGGAATTCGATAACGCAATATGGCAATATAAGAAGAGGAAAAACATCGCCTTAAATCAAGAGTTGGATGCTGCAATTTACGCGCCAACCGACCTAAAACCATTCGAAGAAGACTTGAAGGCAATGCATAGAATCAAAAACCTAATCTTCGGGGAGCCGCCGTCAAACGAGAAAGCGGAGAAAATCTCTGAGGAAATAGACGTTTACGTAGTGGAAAAATAGGCTTAACTTCAACCAAAGAACCTGCTTAAATCCACCTCCCCCTTCCTCCCCGATTTCCCGCCCATAATCACTCCCCTTTTATCTAAGAGCAGCTCCATTCCATCGAAGGCCGCTTTGGTCGGAACACCAGTCCTATCCTCTATTAGGGAAGCCTCCCTCTCCGGACCCCTAAATATCATCTGCATACCGAAATGAGTTATTACAGCCATCTCTGGACGCGTCTCCTCAATTATTTTTATGGCGTCATCCGTCGTCATATGCCCCTTCCACGGCCGACCGGAAGGCCTCAAAACTGACAGAATTAGCAGTCTTAAGCCACTGTAATATTCCGCTATATCATCAAAGTATTCTGAGTCAGGCATATACGCGAAGCTACCGAAATCTCCTGTTTCGAAGCGGAATCCAACGGCATCCGGATCCGAGTGAACAGCCCTGCAAACAGTAACTTTGACTCCGTCAACCTCGAATTTCGCGCCGACAACAGCCTCTATAACCCTCTCAGGCATAGATTGATGGTAGCTTGAAATAGACTTCTCGCAGACCTCGTTGCCTCTAAGAACGCTGCGGGCAGCCGCCAGAACACCGCGTTTCCTAGTTGTCCCGTGAGTCATAGCCTCTATTAGGGGCTCAGCATCATTCGAGTGGTCAAGATGCGCATGTGAAACCAGTATCGCCCTAATCTTCTGCGGATTCAAACCCATCTCCAACGAATATACCAGCGCCCCCGGACCTGGATCAACATGAATATTAACGTTATTTGATTCCGAAATTATTCTTATTCCACCAGTTCTTCTCTTCTGGGTTATCGTCGCAAACCTTCCGCCCCCAGTTCCCAGAAATATAAGCCTAAGCATAACTCTTCCCACTCTCTAAGGAATCAACAATTAATTTAGTTCAACGATACAATTAAATTCTTTTAGGAAGAGACATTATTCCTAAAGGGAAGAAAATCATTTCAACCCCATAGAATGGTGCGCTCCTAATGAAGAAAATAGTCATAAGAATCGGCGGATCAGTTATAGCTTCGCCGCCCAACCCAAAGCTACTTGAGAAGTACGCTGAGCTAATCAAAGATTTAAGAAAACAAGGCCATCAGATTGCCGTTGTAGTGGGCGGCGGAAAACCAGCCAGAGAATTCATAAATTTAGCGCGTGAGCTAGGCCTATCAGAGAGAGAGCAGGATGAACTGGCCATATCGGTTTCCAGAATTTTCGCCCAAGCATTAGCAATGAAGATCGGCGGATACGAATGG
>CAZWWD010000146.1:0-2210 GCA_964637155.1 uncultured Candidatus Bathyarchaeia archaeon | reverse complement strand
TAACAGCGCGGGACGCAGCCCATAAAAGAATACGGCAATACCTTATGGAGGGCAGGGAATTACCCTTTAACCTTAAAGGCCTAGCATTGTTTCACTGTGGTCCAGTGGTTAAAAGATTGAATGATAAATGGATTGTTTTAGCCGCCGGACCAACAACGAGCATACGCATGGAGGCATATGAGTATGAATTAATCGAGAAGCTTGGCGTTAGACTCATAATCGGTAAAGGCGGAATGGGAAGTAAAACCGAAAGAGCAATGATGAAACATGGTGCAGCTTACGCGATGTTTACTGGCGGGGCAGCTGCCTTAGCGGCTAGGCACATCAAGGAAGTGAAGAATGTTGAGTGGATGGATCTAGGAATTCCTGAAGCTGTTTGGACTTTTGAGGTTGAAAATTTTGGACCTTTAATAGTTGCTATAGATTCTCATGGAAATAATCTTTTTGAAAGAGTAATTAGAAGGGCTAAAAGAAGGAGGACGCAAATATTAAAAGACCTTCTTTAATCTGAGAATAAATATCATCACGACAAAGATAATGCCCGAATATAAAATAAGAGCTAATAGGGGAGCTAAACGAGCCATGGTTAGGACAATTAATAAATACAGCTGCATTTTTTCAGCGGATATTCTGCCAGCATTTAATACTATGCTCTTGTATATCAATCTGATAAAAAGTTTAAATGGCTGAAGAAGCAGATTAGATGAATTAATGCCCTCTATGGCTGATTCAATCTCTCTGAATAGAGGAGCATAAGTATATAAGTCCGGTATGTTGAAACCGAGGGCATTAAGTTCATCTGCAATAGATTTGTTTGCTGCAAGGCTCAAATAATAGCAGAGCATGGCGTTATCCTCGATTTTGTTATTTAAGAGTTTAAAGAAGCGGGCATAATAATTTAAGCCGCCGTGTTTTTCAGCCAATCTGCTGACAACATAATATGCGGCCGTGTATAATGTATCTAGGTCCCTAGGCGTATTGCTGGGACTCCAATAAACAAGAAAACTTAGATCCCTACCAGTAATAGCTTCGAGAAAACTTGTTCGATTTTCTAGATCCCTCTTAATCATACCTGCGCCTTCATAACCTAAGCTTTCCGCTATTTCCACACTAACATATTGAGCCATGCCCTCATGAAACCATAAAAGATTTCGTGGAGATATACCCGCTCTCCATAGAAAATGGTGGATAAGCTCGTGCAGCGCCACGACTTCCAGATATCCCTCCACATACCGTGTAAAGACGAAATTTATGTGGATGTCGCCTAATCTTTCACCCGAAAAGGGAACGTAGCCCCCAACAGACATTAACGAATGGAAGTCTGGAATGAAAAATCTAACCGTCACATTATTCGCATTACCTGAGGAGCCGGATTGATCCAGCGTTGTGTTAAACAGGTTAACGAGAGATTCGTAGGTGGCGTTATATAGATTTAGAATTTTCCAAGCGTAGCTCTCATAGCGTTTAACAGTGTTGAATTTGAAAATTCCGCTCTCCAAAAGTATGTAATCCGCCTTCCTAGGCACTTTAAAGCCTATTTCTATACGTAGGAGATTTTCTGTGGGAGGGAGATCCCTAAACAGAATGTAACTTGAATTTGAGGATCTATCCGGCTTATATGAACCTGAATTCCCTAGAGCTAGGGCCTCATTCAAATTAACCTTAAATGTCGGCGGAAACCTAACGGATGCTTCAAATCGGCTTCCAAGTTTAAAGCCTATCTGAGGAGAATAAAAGATCCCATCAGGCTCAATTATCATGGCAGCTGTGGAAAAATTGAATTCAATAACCATCTCAAAATGTTGCTCTTCTGATGTGAAAAGAAAATTCAATACCTCGTAGAAGTAGTAGGGCACTCCGGTATATTTTTCAGGCTCATCAAGATTCCATTTATAAACTCTACCGGAGACCGTGTAGTTTACCCATTTAGAAAATTTTGGAACCAAAACCCATGAGGAACCGTGATCCACATCGCTACTATAGATGATTCTAACAAGCGTGGAACCATCATCACTGACAATAAACTGATAATTGAAGGATCCTTCAGGGGGAACAGCTGAAAAAACTGGTATTATAGAAGGAAGAACTATAAGGAAGATAGAACAAATAATATGAAATTTTATATTAAATCTGAAACCTTCATATGATTTAGAATTCATAGCTACTCCTTCAAAACACTAAATTTTAGAGAAAAATATTAACGTTACGTA
>CAZWWD010000145.1:0-2282 GCA_964637155.1 uncultured Candidatus Bathyarchaeia archaeon | reverse complement strand
ATACCGCGGGCGATCTCGATTCTCGCGAGTTTACCTTATGGTTTAATAGCTGATCGAGTTGACCCACGTAAGCTAATTGCTTTAAGCCTGCTTACAACCGGTTTCTCAGGGCTTTCTGCAAGCCACTCATGGAACTTCGTAACGCTTTTGGCATCTATCTCTTTTATTCCCCTTTCATCAACAATTTATCATCCTCCTGCACTAAAAATAGTGAGCGAAACATTTCCAAACGAGCGGCAAAGCAAAGCTCTAGGGATACATGGAGCTGGGGGAACTATGGGAGTAGCAATAGGCCCAGTAACCCTTGGGTTAATGCTTGATAAATTTGGCTGGCGCTTCTCCTACCTAGTTTGGTGTATTCCAGTTATTCTCTCAGCGTTATTGACGTACACTTTGCCGCGTGTAGAAACCACGGTGGAAGCAGAATCTACTGGAGAAGAGAGCAGCCCCAATCCAGCAGTGAATAGAGATAAGGGGTTAACAGCGGCATTAAGGAGGATTGAGCGTGGTTATTTGCTTCTTCTTATGGCTATGGGGATAAATAGTATGGGGCAGCAGGCATTATCAGCATATATGACTACCTACCTAGTTTCCGTGAGAGGACTCTCCGAGTCCAATGCAAGCCTACTTTTCGGATTAAACCCGTTTATTGGGATATTAGGCTCATTAGTTGGAGGATACCTCAGTAGCAAGCTCGGGAGCAAAAATTGGCTGTTCATCGCATATATCAGTAGAGTATTTGTTTATTCTGGGATATGGCTTAGCCCATTCTGGATGCTTGTGCCAATATATCTCACAGGAGGCTTCTTTGGAGGAAGCACGCTTGCCCCCTCAACAACTCTTGTAGCAATCTACTCGCCGAGAAAGAGGCGGGGCTTAGCATATACGATTTTCATGCTTCTTCCCAGTCTGGTTGGATCGGTTTCCCCTCTGATTGCTGCATGGCTGATTGAAACATACGATATTACCGGATTATTCCCGTTTGCAATGGCCTTAACCTTTTCCAGCGCTCTCGTGTTACAAACCCTTCCTAAAAGAAAATAAATCCAGTTTTCAATTTTTAGAAAACTCGCAGTTAATTTACTGTAGAGGGTATACAATGTTCATGTGGCTGAAATATGGGATAGCGTGAATGTTTCTCATTAGTTGGAATATTAGGTATGAAAAAGTTTTAAATATAAGTTAGCAACATTCATTCTTTGTGGTTGGAATGAAGATTAAGAGGAGAATTGGACAGAAGGGTCAGATAGTTATTCCTAAGATTGTTAGAGAGCATTTAGGAATTATGCCTGGAGACGAAGTTGTGATGGAGATTAGGGATAGGGAGGTTATTATAAGATCGGGAGTGCGTCCTGAGGATTTCATCGAAGATTTCTGTTCAGTGACAGGTGAAAAATTAACTAAAAAGATCGATTTAGAGAGGTTGCTGGAGCAGGAGGTTGAGGAAAGATTTGCTTTATGTTGATTCAAACATATTTTTATACCCCATTATTTATGATGTCAACACGGTAGCTGAAGCAAAAAGATCTAAGGATTTTCTTTTAAAAATTGCTAAAGGCGATGTTGAGGCGTGTACCGCAATAATAACTTGGGATGAAATCGTATGGGTGGTTAGAAAAATTTTCGGATTAAAACCTTCCATAGATCAGGGTAGAAAGTTCTTGAGTTTTCCAAATCTAAAGCTCTTAGGAGTCAGAAAAGGAGTTGTCTTGAAGGCGCAGGAGCTCATAGAGAATTACAGTTTAAAGCCCAGAGACGCTTTTCATGCCGCAACCGCCATAGAAAATAGAGCGACAACCATTATAAGCTATGATAGGGATTTCGATAAAATTAAAGAAGTAAAGAGAAGTGAACCATAAATGCTGACTACATGAGGGTTAATTAAGAGGATACGCCTCAGAAATCTTTCTCCCGGACATCATTAAGGAATAATTTGAATCTCTTCAGCGGTTACTGAAGCAACATATCAATTTGTTTTCAACTGATATACTTTCGTTACATTATTAATGTTAATACCTACATTTATTCAACTTTATTTTTCAGCGCACATACATTTCATTCATATGTTGGTTTTAAAGAGGTTTTCTAAGATGGATTATGTAGATTAGTGAGAAAATCAGTATGGAGATTAACGCTACTGCACCGCTTGTTGGAATATGAGAGTAGAGTGAAAGAAAGATTCCTCCGAGCCCTGAGAGGAATGCTATTAGGAAGGAGCTTACAAGCATTCTATCTATTTGGCGTGTTATGAGCCTTGATGCGGCGGCGGGGATTATGAGGAG
>CAZWWD010000144.1:0-2291 GCA_964637155.1 uncultured Candidatus Bathyarchaeia archaeon | reverse complement strand
CCCCGCGCACCAATTTTTCATTAATTTAATGGTTAAATTTTACTTTTTCGGTTTCCTTAAATCGATTAATTTAAATTAGTGTAGGCTAAAAAGATAATTTTTGTTGTTGAGCCGTCTGTGATAGACGTGGTGGAGGTCAGCGTATATGGCTATCGTGATGAAGCCCGATGCAACTGAGGAGGATATAGAGCGCGTCGTAAAGTTTGTTAGCGAAAAGTACGGGTTGAAAGTTGATGTCTCCAGAGGGGAATATCAGACAATATTGGGTTTGATTGGAGACGAGGATAAGGTGGATTTCGACAGGCTGATGCTGTTTCCAGGCGTTGAGAAAGCCTATAGAATCACATCCCCCTATAGGCTGGTAGCCCGCTCCTTTTTTCCAGATGATAGAATCATAAATGTTAAGGGCGTAAAGATAGGCGGAAAAAACAAACCGGTCTTCATAGCTGGGCCATGCGCCATTGAAAGCAAAGAGCAGATCTTCAGAATAGCTAGGGAGGTTAGGGAGGCTGGAGCCGACATTCTACGCGGCGGAGCCTTCAAGCCTCGAACCTCCGTCCACTCATTTCAAGGTTTAGGCGAAAAAGGCTTAGAGCTGCTGGCTAAAGCCGGCGAGGAGTTCAGTATGCCAACCATATCTGAGGTTAGAAGCGAAAGACATGTTGAGTTAGTCGCCAAGTACGTTGACATACTTCAGATAGGAGCCAGAAACATGTATAATCAGGATTTAATTGAGACGGTTGCTAAACAGAAGAAACCAATTCTGATAAAAAGAAACTTCGGCGCAAGCATAGAGGAATTTCTCTCATTCTCCGAGAGAGCTGTGGCGCAGGGAAACAAGGACGTAATCTTATGCGAGAGGGGGATTGTACCCATCGGGAGGGGACGACAGTTTACGCGGTACAGCCTAGATTTAAGCGCTGTTCCAGTAATAAAGAGAGAAACTTATCTGCCGATTATAGTTGATCCAAGCCATGGAACTGGACGCAGAGACCTAATTTACCCGATGAGTAAGGCTGCTATAGCCGCCGGCGCACATGGACTAATGATAGAAGTCCACTATAATCCGAATGAGGCTTTGTCAGATGGCCCCCAAATGATTCTTCCCTCAGAGCTAAAGAAGATAATTGATGTTTGCATGAAAATTTATATGCTGAACTCTATGGAAGATTAATGGGTTGCCTGATGCCTTAAGCGTGGAGTGAATGATTGAGAGAATACGCCTAAATCTGCGGAGAATTATAGATGAATCCTACACCATTCTTATAGGGCATGGTCTTCTGAAGAGTATCCCCTCAGACTTAAAGAGGAGGCCTATAGGAAATAAATATGCGATAGTAACTGATTCCAACCTCAAAGAGTTATATGGTGAGAAGCTACTCGAAGAATTCGAGGAAGAGGATCTTAATGCCTGCCTGATCGATGTCCCAGCCGGCGAAGAATCAAAAAGTTTAGATACGGTTAGATATCTGGTGGGAAAGCTACTTGAGAATAACTTTGATAGGAAATCTGCGATAATCGCTTTAGGCGGCGGGGTTATCGGAGACCTAAGCGGCTTCACAGCGTCAATCTTTATGCGCGGCATCCCCTACATTCAGGTTCCAACAACCCTACTAGCCCAAGTCGACAGCAGCATAGGTGGAAAAACAGCTGTAGACACTAAGGAAGGAAAAAACCTTATTGGCTCTTTTCATCAACCCAAGAAAGTCTACATAGATCCATCATTACTTAAGACTCTTCCAGAGAGGGAGTTTGTTAGCGGACTCGCAGAAGTCATTAAATACGGCATCATTTATGATCGGGAATTTTTCAAGTATCTAGAAGACAATGTTGACGGAATAAAGAGTCTTAATGAAGAGAAGCTACTCCATATCATAAAAACCTCATGCACAATAAAAAAGAGGATCGTGGAGGAGGATCCTAAAGAAGAGAATAAGAGGGCTATTCTAAACTATGGGCACACGCCAGCCCACGCTCTCGAAAGATTAAGCGGATACAAATGCCTACATGGCGAAGCTGTTTCAGTCGGCATGAGAATATCGGGGTGGATCGCCGTTAAAAAGGGATTCTGGAGCCTAGATGAATGGGAGAGACAAAACAGATTGATTGAAGCCTTTGATCTACCGCTTAAAATGGATTTTAACATAGATGAATTCATCAAAACCCTATATTACGATAAGAAGGCTGAGGGCGGAACCCTAATGTTCGTTTTTCCAAAGCGTATAGGTGAAATGGCTTCGATCGACGGAAAATATAAGATACCGGTTTCTGAAGGAGAGCTACGCATGTTC
>CAZWWD010000143.1:0-2295 GCA_964637155.1 uncultured Candidatus Bathyarchaeia archaeon | reverse complement strand
TCATGGCTTTCCTGATGAGTAGATCCGTATAGGGGTCTATGCTTGATGTTGCTTCATCCAGTATAAGGATTGCTGGATCCCTAAGAAGCGCTCGCGCAAATGATATTAGTTGTTTCTGACCTGCTGATAATCCTGCTCCTCCAGCTCCTATCTTAGTATTATATCCCTCTGGAAGTTTTTCTATGAATTCATGGGCTCCCACAAGCTTCGCGGCAGCTATAACCTCCTCTTTCGTTGCATTGATCTTTCCATATCTTATGTTATCCATTATTGTTCCTGAAAAGAGGAAGGTTTCCTGAAGAACAATGCCCATTCTCTTGCGGAGAGACTTTAACTTAATTTTTTTTAGGTCATGGCCATCAATTAAAATTTGACCTGACTGTGGATCATAGAATCTGCATAGTAGCTTTATTATTGTACTTTTACCAGCGCCTGTAGGCCCTACGAGGGCTATGGTTTCTTTCGGCTTTATTCGGAAACTTACATTATGTAAAACTGGATTTTCAGGTTTATATCCAAAGGTAACGTTTCTAAACTCTATCTCACCATTTATTTCTGATAATTCAACGGCATCTTCGCTCTCTTCTATTTCAGGCTTCACGTCGAGAATTTCAAAGATTCTCTCCGCAGCTACAAGCGCCGATTGAACAGTGTTATAAAAGTTTGTTAAGTCAAATATGGGGCCAAAGAACATCCCAACATACATTACGAACGTGATCAAAGTTCCAACAGCATCCTCAATCGACCCTAACGCACCATTAAAGGCAAGCCATCCGCCGTAAATAATAACTATCCCCGTCCCTAAAGCCTGTATTAATTGGATCGTTGGAAAGAAGGAACCCCAAACCTTCGTCGCCTGGAGATTTGCTTGGAAGTTTTCGAGATTTGCATTTCTAAAATCTCTCATGACATCCTTTTCTCTGGTGAAAGATTGTATTTCTCTTATACCTGATATGCTCTCCTGAAGCTTAGAAGTGATGGTTGAAATTTTTGTTCTCTGCATCCGATATGCCGCCCTAAATTTAGAATTAAATAGGAGAGCGACGGCGACTATCAGCGGCACAACCGCCAAAGATGCTAAGCTTAATTGAATATTAATGCTAAACATCACAATCACTATCATAAGGAGGCTTAGAATGTCGCTTGCAACCTGAACCAAACCTGATGTAAAGGCTTCACCTATCGCATCGGTATCGTTTGTAACCCTAGAGATCAAGTCGCCGATATCTGAGCTGTCAAAGAAGCTAAAGGAAAGCTCTTGCAGATGTGAAAATAAGTTCTCTCGCATCCTGAAGAGCAGGGACTGCCCCATCTTCCCTAAACCATAAGTGCGTATGGTGTCGGCGATCCAATTGGCGATCTGAACACCGATGAAGATGAGTATTATTGTCTGGAAGCCATAGAAATCACCCCTCAAAATATATTTAGACACTATTTCTCTGCCTAAAATGTATGGGCTTGCAATTTTAGTAACTGAGACGACTATGATCGCGAAGATTGTTATTGCAATCCATTTTTTATATGGTGTCAGATACCTTAGTAATCTGGTGAATATTTCTTTAGCAGGCATTTTTCTCTTAATCTTTTTATCTCCTAAGCCATAATGAGGATGCCATTTCAAGATCATTCACCCCCTCTCTTATGCTCTAGGGGAATGGAGCGTTTTTCTTCGATCATTTGGCGTGCTTCTACCGCTTCAAGAACCTCCTTCTGCGCCTCATAGAGCGTTTGATAAAGCCGATAGTAGGCTCCCTTCTTCGCCATTAATGTCTCATGATTTCCTTCCTCTATTATTTCGCCATTTTCCATGACTATTATTTTATCAGCGTTTCGAATTGTGGAGATGCGCTGTGTTATAACAATTGTTGTTCTATCTTTAAGTAGGGCGCTTAGCGCCTTCTGGATCTCATATTCTGTATCCACATCTACGCTTGAAGTTGAATCGTCGAGAATTAGAATCTTGGGATCTAAAAGTAGGGCTCTTGCTATAGCTATTCTCTGTCTTTGGCCACCCGAGAGATTTATTCCTCTTTCACCAATAATAGTGTCATAGCCGTTAGGCAGCTTCATTATAAACTCGTGCGCCTGCGCTATCTTAGCAACCCTTATAATGTCTTCCATCGAAGCGTTAGGCTTTCCAAATGATATATTCTCCTTAACTGTCCTATTAAATAGGAATATTTCCTGCGAAACTATGCCTATATGCTTCCTCAGCGATTTTAATTTCACATCCCTTATATCATAACCATCAACAAGTATTCTTCCAGACGTAACATCGTAGAATCGCATTAGGAG
>CAZWWD010000142.1:0-2312 GCA_964637155.1 uncultured Candidatus Bathyarchaeia archaeon | reverse complement strand
AAAGATGTTTATAATTGGGTAGAATTGAGTTAAGATTTCGTCAAGTCCACCTTGATTTTCACACAAGCGAACATATCATTAATGTGGGGGGCAGAATTTGATCCCGAAGAGTTTGCCTTCACTCTTGAAAAAGCACATGTTAATTCAGTAACCTGCTTCGCTCGATGTCATCATGGTTGGATATACTTCGACACAAAGCTTTTCCCTGAAAGACGTCATCCACATCTCATTAGGAACCTTCTAAAGGAGCAGATTGAAGCTTGTCACAAGAAAAATATTAGAGTGCCAATATATACTACGGTGCAATGGGATCATTACACTGCTAATGAGCATCCAGAATGGCTAGTATTAGATGAGCAGGGGTGTCCAACTGGTACAAAATTATATGAACCCGGCTTTTATCGAGACCTATGTGTAAATTCGCCGTATAGAGATTTTCTTAAAGCCCACGTTAAGGAAATATTGCAGACATTACCTACAGATGGACTATTTTTCGATATTGTTCGGCCAGTAGACTGCTCATGTAAGTACTGCAGGGCTGGAATGGAGGCAGAAGGTTTAGAGCCCTCAGATCCACAGGCAAGATGGAAATATGCTGTGAAAACCATAAATAACTTTAAGATTGAAATGACTAATTTCGTCCGCCAATTTAATGAGGATTGCACTATTTTCTATAATTCTGGACATGTCGGTCCAATGCAAAGAAGTACCGTTAACGCTTACACTCACTTTGAACTTGAATCGCTCCCCAGCGGAGGGTGGGGATACATGCATTTCCCAATTTCTGTACGATATGCACGTAATTTAGGCGTTGACTGTTTAGGAATGACGGGTAAGTTTCATACTTCATGGGGAGACTTTCACTCATTCAAGAATAAGCGGGCTCTAGAGTTCGAGTGCTTCAGAATGCTAGCGTTAGCTGCGAAATGCTCCATAGGAGACCAGTTGCATCCATCCGGGAGGATTTGCCCCGTCACTTATAAACTCATTGGAGAGGTCTACTCTCAAGTTAAAGAGAAAGAACCTTGGTGTAAAAATGCGAGACCTGTAAGTGAAATAGGAGTCTTGACGCCTGAAGAATTCATAGAAAGAACTAGTCACATTCAATTGCCTCCAGCTATAATAGGTGTCACACGTATGCTACAAGAAGGCTTTCATCAATTTGAAATAATTGATTCTACTTTCGACTTCTCAAGCTTTAAAGTTCTAATATTACCGGATAACGTTCCTGTTTCCGCAGATCTCGCTCGCAAATTAGAAAAATTCATAGCTGATGGCGGCTCAATTATCGCCTCTTTCGAGTCAGGATTAGATAACGCTAAAACCGGCTTCGCTTTAAAAGAATTAGGGGTCAAATTAAAGGGGCCTGCCCCTTATAGTCCAGACTTCATAGTTCCCAAGGGCGAAATTGGAAAGGGTCTTCCAGAAACTGAGCATGTAATGTATATGAGAGGATTAGAGGTAGAACCCGAATCAGACAGCCAAGTCTTAGCTGACGTTGTTGTACCATACTTTAATAGGACATATAAGCATTTTTGTTCGCATCGGCATACCCCGTCGTCAGGAAAAGTGGGTTATCCAGGAATCATCCAGAATGAACGATCAATCTATTTCATTCACCCTATCTTCTCTCAATATCACAAGAATGCACCATTATGGTGCAAAAAGCTATTCTTAAATGCTTTAGATATACTGCTCCCGGAACCTTTAGTGCGTGTTAAAGCTCCCTCAACAACTCTAGTAACTTTAAATGAACAAGCCGCCGAAAATCGCTGGGTACTACATTTACTGCATTATATACCTGAACGAAGAGGTCAAGATTTTGACGTAATTGAGGATCTAATTCCCCTCTACAATCTTAGGATCTCAGTGAAAGCACCTGAAAAGGTCAAAGAAGTAATGTGCGTTCCAGAAGAGATCCCATTAAATTTCGAAATAAAGGGTGACCGCGTCGAGTTCACCTTACCAAAACTAGAAGGGCATCAAATGATAGCCTTAAACTTTACGTAAAAAACGGTGGCTAATACTTTAAGCACCAATACTAAAATAGACATTTGTCTCTCTAAGGTTTAACCTAGAGAAATAATTTTAAAAAATTGAAGCGAGATGCTTTTTAAAAAATGGAGGGAACCGATCCTCGTAGGAGAGAAGACTTTTTGAAAATTTAAAAGAGAAAATTATGCACGAAATTTTATTTTTAGGATACTCATCATTATTATAGGAGGAGCCTCCTCTAATGAAGTTTAGCCGTTATGAGCCAGCTGAACTTAAATTTCTTGCCGAGAGCTGTCTCAGGAGAGGCGATTACGAGA
>CAZWWD010000141.1:0-2391 GCA_964637155.1 uncultured Candidatus Bathyarchaeia archaeon | reverse complement strand
GAGTGATGGTGGAGTTAGGGGAAGTAACCAAAAGATATTTCTATCTGGAATACTTTTTCTTCTTGAAGGGTTCGGTCATGCCTTACTGTCCAGAATGTGGAGGAGAAATGCTTTATATAAGCCGGACAAGGCATTATGTTTGTAGAAGCTGCGGGCTTTCTCTCACTTATCAGGAGATCGTTGAGTTACGTGAGAAGTCGCATGAATATTTTGAGAGAAGCGAAGATGAAAGAAAGAGAATAAGAAAAGAGTATTTGCGGTGGTGGCTCTCAAGGAAAAAATAAAAAAACATCCCCCCATTCTATTTTTGCTCAACTTAAAATTAAAATGATGTGAAAAGGAGCCTTTTTAGACCGAAGAAACTTATGCCTATATTTCGCTTATCTTCACTTCCCTATTAAGTTTAGCCGACCTATATGCCATATCGATTATCTGCATAGTTTTCAAGCCGTCTTCACCAGTAGTTTTAGGAGGCCTATCCTCAAGGCATGCCTCAACAAAATCTTTAACCAGAAGCTCCTGAAGAGTGTTCCAGTCGATTCTCCTCAAATCATAGGATAAGGCTATGCCTCTACCATTCTTCTCGCTGAAGTAGGTGAATGGATCAATTTTTAAGCCTCCCCTAGAACCAAAAATCAGGTATTCTTGATAGGATGGCATGTTAGCTGCCCAAGCGGTCTCAAATAATACGGATGCTCCGCCCTTAAATCTGACGAAGACTGAAGAGTGCTCCTCCACATCATATCTTGTCTTTAGTCTAAGCCTCCCGCCGACTCCCCTATAAACTGTAGCGCTTACAGAGATAGGTTGCGGATCCTTTAGAAGATATAATGCGAGATCAATATCATAGCAGCCTACATCAATTAAAGCTCCTCCCCCCGCCTTGGATGAATCTAAAAACCATTTAGATTCCTTAAGTATGTCTATGCCTGGGCGCCCCCTCCGGCGGATTCTCGTGAACCTAGCATAATATATCTTGCCAAGCTTTCCGCTTAAAATGTACTGCTTAGCCATTTCAGCTTGCGGGGTTACCCTAGACCTTGCACTGCAGATGCCGAGTTTTACACCGGCTTTATTGCATGCCTCAACCATTTCAGCAGCTTCTTTAGAGTTCATGGCCATCGGCTTCTCGCATAGGATATGTTTTCCAGCTGCAGCTGCATCGCATACTATTTTAGCGTGATTAAATGGCGGCGTAGAAATGATAACTGCATCTAAATTCTTTAGGGCTAAGAGATCGTGATAATCCTTAAAACATTTTTCGATCCTAAATCTTTCAGAAGCTATTTTTAGGGCTTCATCACTTATATCGGAAACCGCAATAACTCTAGCGTTCTCTTGATTTGCGAGAGCCTGCAGATGAAATCTGCCCACAACTCCAACACCTATAATGCCTAAATTTAAAATCTTACCCATACATTTCCACCAAATTCTTCTTTAGAAGAAAAATAACCATAAGACATAATATTTAATTCTTTTTCCTGAGAATAGAAAGGTGATGACTAAAGGGGAGGATTATTTTATATGGCCAGAATAAAAATTGCCCTGCAACTCTGGTCGGTTCGTGAAGATTGCGCTCGAGACTTAGAAGGAACACTCCAAGCTGTAGCAGACATGGGATATGAGGGCGTTGAGTTCGCCGGATACTATGGCCGAACAGCGGAGGAGCTGAGAAGAATCCTTAACGATCTAGGGCTTGAAGTCGCTGGAACCCACATAAGCATAGATACGTTGATCGGCGATAAACTGAAGGAAACCGTAGAATTCAATCGAATATTAGGCAACAAATTTCTTATAGTTCCCTCACTCCCCGAAGATATGAGGAACTCTAAGACCGCATGGCTTAAGACCGCCGAATTAATGAATAAGATAGCTGAGGAGCTCAAGCCTGAAGGGATGCGCGTAGGATACCATAATCATGCAATTGAATTTAAGCCAATAAATGGTGAGCTACCTTGGTACATATTTTTTGATGCAGCCAAACCTGAAGTTATAATGCAACTAGATACTGGAAACGCCATGCAGGGTGGAGCAAGCTCAGAGGACGTATTAAATGTTATTAGGCGATATCCCGGCAGAGCTGTAACAGTGCACCTAAAAGAGTACTCCTCAAAGAAAGAGGAGGTGCTACTAGGGGAGGGAGAAATGAAATGGAAAGAATTTATAAATCTTTGCGAGACGATTGGCGGCACAGAATGGTATATAATCGAGCAGGAAGTATACCCTTACCCGCCTCTGGAATGCGCTAAACGGTGCATAGAAAACCTAAAGGCAATAATCCAATAAAGCCCCGCTAAAAGATGCTTACATTTTTTGAGGCTCTAACTCTTCCACTTAACCTCTGCTTCTTTCTCCAGCGTAAATTTTTTCATAAATATCTACGCTATAGTT
>CAZWWD010000140.1:0-2447 GCA_964637155.1 uncultured Candidatus Bathyarchaeia archaeon | reverse complement strand
ATTTTGATAATTAAATTGAAGAAGCATTCTGCTTTTCTTTTGTCTCGTTTGGTAAAAGAAATCCAAAAAAATTAGGCCTAATTTTTCAAAATTTTTAATTCAATAATTTAACGTTTATAACGCATTATACAGACCTACCCCCTCCCCCTCTCTACTTCTCACAAAAATTAGAGTTTGAAACAACTACTTCAAAAAACAGAAAAAGAAAGAGGGGATTTTGCAGGAGATATCTCCAGTTATACATGTGAATGCAGATTCATAGAACTTTAACAGATGATTTAAGGAAATCTTTACTGGAGCCAACAGAGCAACATGTTTGATGAACATTGAAATCTTTTATAGATGTTTTACACTAAACTTATTATGGTTAAGATTCCCGAATTCTCGGGAAGGATGTTAGATTTAAATAATTGCGGGTACGGAACGATTTTTAATATTTTCGTTTATTAAGTAATGAGAGTGCATTAAGCTGTCTGGATGTTTTGTTCTTTTACTAAAACTATATACGCTTATCTATCAGTGTAACTGAGATTGAGAAACTGATTATTGTTTATTCGATAATTAATTCATCTTTTTCCCATGCTTCCCGGGTTTATTGTTCCAGCCTTTTATTATCTGTTCTTTACGCGATATACTATGAACTCTCTCGAGATGCTCAACTATTTCTGCCGGACTGTAAATTAGTTCTCTGCAGTCTTTTGAACCATATTCTGTTTCAGCAAAACCGCACTTAAATCCCTTCTTTTCCGGTATGTAGTAGGCGTGAATTCTAACTGAACGAAGCCGTCTGTCATGGATCTTACTCAGTTCCTCCTCGATCTCCATTTTAGCCTTCTCCAGTCTTTTCTTGGCTCTCTCCAGTTTCCTCTTCTTAGCGCTCATAATCTCAATTCCCAATCATTTTTGACACAGTAGAGGGTCTCAAGCAATCTGAAAGAACCTTAATTCGCTGGGAACAGGAACCTTCAGAACTATTGAAACCCGCAATTCACTATATGAGGAACATCCCTAATATTGCTTTCCCCTAACTACAGTGAAGTTTAAAAGGGTTAGAGAAGAAATGCGTATTAATAACGCTAAAAATATTAAATTAAGAGGGGTCCAGTGTAGGTGGTCTCTTCTGATTAGAGCAGAACATAAATTTCTGGCTTCTGCTTTAGACTCTCCTACAAAAATAGGTGGGTATTTGAGTAAAGGAGAAGAGCGTAATTTGCATGATTCAGCTCCAATAGGCCCTGTTAACTCTGAGACTCAGATTTCTTCGGTTCTCGTTAAACCTGTTTCAGCTGACTGCAATCTTTCCTGTACATATTGCTTCTATTTACCTAAATCTGAGTTATATCCCGAAACTAAGGTTCATAGAATGAGTGACAGTGTTTTAAGGAATCTTATAGCGCAGATGCTTTCACTTGCGCCAGAAAAAGTTTCATTCTGTTGGCAGGGTGGGGAACCCACACTTGCGGGCCTAAATTTCTATAAGAAAGCTATACGCTACCAGCTCCTTTTTAAGGCTCCTTTCCAGATCGTGGAAAACAGCATCCAAACTAATGGAATACTCATAGATGAGGAATGGGCCAAATTTCTAGCTGGATACGATTTCTTGGTCGGTGTGAGTCTAGATGGACCTCAAGAAATCCATGACTACTATCGTAAAAGGAGAGGAGGTTCAGGCTCATATAAAGATGTCATAAGATGTCTTAGCACTCTTTCTAGGAACCATGTAAAATTTAATATATTAACCGTTCTTAACGCCCGCAATGTTAGAGATCCGAGAGGACTCTACAAATTTCTGACAGATAAAGGATTTAGATATTTACAGTTCATACCATGCGTGGAGAAAAGAAATGGGAGAATAGCGGATTTTTCCATAACGCCGGAGGAATATGGCGAATTTTTGTGCGAGGTCTTCGATGAATGGTTTAATGATGGAGCCCCTAACACCTATGTAAGAGATTTTGAGGACATTCTAATATCCTATGTTACAGGAGACACTCCCAACTGCGTATTTGGACGAACGTGTGGACGATATGTAGTGGTTGAATATAATGGGGATGTTTATCCATGCGACTTTTATGTGGAGCGTAAATGGTTTTTAGGCAACATAATGCATGAGCCAATAGAAGATATAGTAAGGAAAAGGAAGTTTATGGAGTTTAAGAATAGGAAAATCGAGCTCACCAAGAAATGTAGGGGATGTAAGTGGTTAAGATACTGCAATGGAGGATGCCCAAGACACTGGGAAATTCTAGATTTCACCCAAAACTATTTTTGCGAATCATATAAAACCTTCTTTGAATATAGCCACGAAAGATTCATGAAGCTCAAAAATAGAATATCCCCAACCTTCTATTTTAGATAAGCATCAAAATTAACTGATTTTCCATCAGCCGAAAATATCAATCAAATCTTCGGTGTAAGTGAAGGGTAAATTAGCTATATGGGAATGG
>CAZWWD010000139.1:0-2470 GCA_964637155.1 uncultured Candidatus Bathyarchaeia archaeon | reverse complement strand
GGAGGGAAGAAGATACACATGCCTAGACCTAGAGAAGGTTAATGTGGATGAAATCGATTGCTTGGTGATTCCGGGAGGCTTTTCGCCTGACGCCTTAAGGATTAACGAGAAGGTTTTAGAGTTTGTTAGGAAGCTGAATGAGCAGAATAAGGTGATCGCCGCCATATGTCACGGTCCCCAAGTACTGATTTCAGCTGGCCTAGCTAAGGGGAGGAAGATGACTTCTTATGCGGCTGTTAGAGATGACCTGATAAATGCTGGGGCAGACTTCGTTGATGTACCGGCGGTCAGAGATGGAAACATAATAACTGCTAGGGTTCCAGACGATCTTCCGGAGTTCTGCCAGGAAATAATTAAGGCTTTGAGTGGAAAGTAAAGGCTTTTGATCCCAAATCTCTTTATTTCTTTTTTATTTAGAGAAAGATTGTTGATGATGCTTCTTGATTAGTTGATTTGGATGCTCAGGGATTAAAGGTTGGGGATCACTTTTTCGGCGAATAATTTTGCTCCATCAGTTTTCGGGAAATCTAGAAACCTTAGGATGAAGAGTTCTACTCCTAGTTCAGCGTATTCGCGGATTTTCTCGGCGACTTCATTGGGGTCTCCGATGATAAAGTTTTTTATGTTTTCCTGATTCACGAGGGGATTTTTAGTCGCTATTTTCTCGGCTTTTTCGTGGGTTTCGGCTATTGCAACCATATTTCCGAGGGTTTTCTTTATTTCCTCAAATTTTCTCCCTACTTTTTCGCAGTGCCGCTCTAAAATCTGTAGTTTACGCCTGTAGGTTTCCACCGGAACGTTCGGTAGGTTCCACCAGTCAGCGTGTTTTGCTACGACTCTTAGGGTTAGTTTTTCTCCTCCGCCACCTATCATTATTGGCGGAAGCGGATTAGGTCTTGGGGAGCAAACAGCATCCTTGATCTGATAATATTTTCCTTTGAATGTTGCTTTTTCCTCAGTCCACATTTTTCTGATTATCTGCACGGCTTCCTCAAGCTGACGTATTCTAACCTTTGCTGGCGGAAACTCGTATCCATATGCGATGTACTCGTCCATTTTCCATCCTGCGCCTATTCCTAGGATGAATCGGCCTCGGGTTAGGAGCTGGAGGGTTGCGCCCATTTTGGCTAGTAATGCGGGATTCCTATAGGAGTTGCAGAGAACGATGTTTCCGAATTTTAGGTTTTTGAAGATTCCTGAGAAATAGGCTATTGCCGTGAAGCCTTCTAGGTTGGGTGTATTCACGGGAACCGCGTTCGTCCATGGGTGGAAGTGGTCGCACACCCAGGCTGAGCTGAAATACTCTTTAACTTCGCTTACGAAATGTTCGATCTGCTTGATGAATGTTTCTCCGCTGCTTCCGTCAACTGGGAAAGCTGGAATCCTTAGGCCGAATTCTATTTTCCTCAAATTGCTCTCACCACTTTTACTACTGAATGATAATTTAAGGGGTTTGGGGGCCTTAAAGGCTTTATTTTTTAGGCTTCTACCAAAATAGAGGTATGTTTTGATTCCGAGTATTTATATTGGTTGTTTCCATATTTTATTCTTGGAATATTTTGGTTTCCCTGGGGAGTAGTCTTGCCCCTGAGTCGCATGATTGAGAAGGCTTATGAGCTTATTCGCGGTGGAAGAATCGAGGAGATTGGTGACGGAGTGTATAATGTTATTGGGGAGCATGGAACCTATATTGTTGTTCGGAATATAGATGGCTCCGTGACATGTAATTGCCCGGGCTTCACATCTAAGAGGAGATGCTCCCATTCGCTTGCAGTTATGATGTTGAATCAGCCGATTTTGCTGAAGAGTATTAAGAGGGAGATTGAGAGGGAAGAGAAGCTGCGGAAAACTAAACACTAATTAAGGTCTTCTAAAATAGTTTAGGAAACCCGGCTTGTTCATGTAAAAATATGGGTTGATGGATATACGATGGGTTCGAAGAGAACGTCTCTTGAAATGTTTCGGCTGAAAAAGGTACTGGAGGCTCTGGCCTCAAAGGAGGGTAGGGGAACAGAGCTTATATCGCTTTATATTCCCCCAGGAAGGCAGGTAAGCGAGATTATTGCTATGCTTAAGGATGAGTGGGGTACGGCATCTAACATTAAGTCGACGACTACTAGAAAGAATGTTCAGGACGCCATTGTTAGGGTTATTCAGAGGCTTAAGCTCTTTAAGGAGATTCCGGAGAACGGGCTTGTCATATTTTGTGGGGCTATACCGCAGGGGCCTCCTGGAAGCGAGAAGATGGAGACTTATGTGATTGTTCCGCCTGAGCCGATAAACATTTATCTCTATCGATGCGACTCGAGGTTTCACATAGAGCATCTGAGGGATTTGGTTAGGGAGAAGGAAACTTATGGGGTTATACTGGTTGATTCAAGCGGAGCCACCTTTGCAACCATAAGGGGGCGCCGTCTGGAAATAGCTGATGAAATAACCTCCGGCATTCCGGGGAAGCATCGGGCTGGCG
>CAZWWD010000138.1:740-2517 GCA_964637155.1 uncultured Candidatus Bathyarchaeia archaeon | reverse complement strand
GAGCACAACAGCTATAGACAAGCGAAAAAGTTAAATCAGAAACCCCATAATAAAAACTTAAAATATTTGCAAGAGTCACACAGTGAAAAACTTATGGAGAATATACTCGAAATATCGCGATTAAAAGTATACTATAATACGGCTTTAGGGTATGTTAGGGCTGTTGATGATGTCGATTTAGCGATAAAGAAAGGTGAGATTTTTGGAATTGCAGGCGAATCTGGTTGTGGAAAATCAACGTTAGCTAAAGCTATTCTACGTTTGCACAGTCCATCAGTATATATTAATGGAAAGGTGCTATTTGAAGGAATAAATCTCTTAACCTTAGATGAAAATAAAATGAGGAAGATAAGAGGAAGGCGCATAGGGTATATTCCACAAAGTGCAATGAACTCGTTAAACCCCATAATGAGGATAAAAGATCAGATTGTTGACGCTATGGAAGACCACGGCCTTATCAAAAAAAACGAGAGAAAAAACATTGATTCAAAAATAGGCGAATTATTCGAGGAGATTGGTCTTCAGAAAAGATGGATTAATGCTTATCCGCATGAATTGAGCGGAGGTATGAAACAACGTGCAATAATAGCGTGTGTGTTATCATTACAACCGGATGTCGTGATAGCGGATGAGCCTACTACGGCTTTAGATGTGGTAGTTCAACGAGGCATAATAGAACTATTAAGAAATCTTAGAGATAAAATGAATATTACTTTAATTATTATAACACATGATATGGGAGTACAAGCTATGCTATGCGATAAAATCGCAATAATGTATGGTGGAAAAATAATGGAGATCGCAAAAGTAAGCGAATGTTTTAATGATCCGTTACATCCATACACTAAAATGTTGATATCGGCGATTCCTAAATTGGGAGTAAAAGAGAAACTGAAGTTCTTGTCGGGATCCCCTCCCGACCTCCGCAATCCGCCTAAAGGCTGTAGATTTTATCCAAGATGCCCTGTTGCTATGGAAATATGTAAGAAAAAAGAACCAATATTAGAAATGGTGGAACCAGGACGATTTATTTCGTGTCACTTATACGGGAAAGGAGCTAATTCGTGATGGAAACACCATTGTTAATAGCAGAACATTTAACCAAAGATTTTCACATAGAAGGCTTCATACGTAGGCGCTACTTGAGAGCAGTAGATGACGTTTCCTTCCAGATTCGAGGAGACAAACCTACAATCGTATCATTAATTGGAGAAAGTGGAAGTGGAAAAACTACAATAGGTAAAATGATATTAGGTCTAATTAGACCGAGCTACGGTAAGCTTCTGTATGAGGGACAAGATGTAGTAAAACTTGTTAAGAAGAAATCACTCGAGTATAGAAGAAATGTTCAGGCTGTGTTTCAGGATCCTTATGCATCATTCAATCCATTTTATAAAGTTGGAAGGACGCTAATAAAAACCTTAAAGAAATTTAAAGTATCCTCAAACTTAGACGATGTTATCCGTGAGAGCTTGGAGTTTTTAAAGTTAAGGCCTGAACAAATTATGGATGCATATCCTCATCAACTTAGCGGAGGCCAACTTCAAAGAGTTCTTATAGCTAGAGCATTAATGCTGAAGCCGAAACTTATAGTTGCAGATGAGCCTGTATCAATGATCGACGCCTCTTTAAGGGCAAGCATTCTCAAATTAATGTTAGATCTTAAAGAGAAACAGGGGATTTCTATCATATATATTACCCATGACCTCTCCACGGCTTATCATATTAGCGACGAGGTCATAGCACTTTATCGAGGACGGATTATGGAGATGGGGGA
>CAZWWD010000138.1:0-730 GCA_964637155.1 uncultured Candidatus Bathyarchaeia archaeon | reverse complement strand
CTTCAAGTGTAATCGAGAAACCACTTCATCCGTACGTAAAAATGCTTATAGAGTCAATACCTGTGCCAGATCCCAATCGCAGATGGAAAGAAAATCTTCGCTTAAAAGAAGACACTTCAGAGACAATAAGCATCATTAGAAAAAAAGACGACCAGAGAAATTATTGCATATTCAAAAAATTATGTCCATACGCTTTTGAAAGATGCTCAAAAGAAAAACCTGAATTGGCTGAAGTAGAAAAAAATCACCGAGTAGCGTGCCATATGTATTGATACGCGCTTATGAGAAATTTGCCTAAATAGTTTAACCCAGATAACTCCATTTATTATGAGCTCTCATTGTGAAGGGGATTTACAAGGGCAAGCATTTTCCATCATTAAGTTAAGCGTAACTTTTGCGGGTCGCCTCCAAAAGCGCCTCCCTTAAAAGAGAGACATGCGCCTATACGCCTACAACGCTACGGCAATATGGCTTTGACATTCAGGCACCCCTCAATCGCATGAACGTCCCTTTAAGGGACAGTACGTTTACGTGGGCTAAACGCCTAACATGAAGGAAAAGACTTGAAAGGCCTGCGATTCTTCAACATTGAATAGCAGGATAAAAACAGCCTTTCTTCGTAACCGACTTGGGAACCGAGCTTTACGAGTACGGCTTGAAGGTTAAGACTCCATGTTGCTGATAGAGGAAGCTCAGATCTTCGTTCCCCAAGTAGAAAACCGCCATGTAA
>CAZWWD010000137.1:0-2527 GCA_964637155.1 uncultured Candidatus Bathyarchaeia archaeon | reverse complement strand
TTTTACGTAGATTTTCAGGAATACGGATAGTAAATTGCTTCATATATTTCTCCTTCGGATACTTTTTATCTAATACGCGCTTGAAAAGTTCAGCTAAATCATCATATTTGGGTATTAGACCTATTGGAGTTTTTATGGCGTCTACATCGTTATGGACGCGGAGCTCTATCCATTTTATCCACACATGTTTATCATGGCGACTATTCAAGAATTTCCCGGTTTCTAGATCGCATAGGAAGTAGTTGGCTCCGAAAATTAAAGGCTGTTTTTTAAGTTTTCTGCCAAATTCCAAGTAGTTTTTGAGGTACTGACCAAGTGGGATGGAAACAAAGTCTTGAATGCTCATCACATTTATTTCGTATTTACCCCTCTCCTTAACAATAGCGAAGGTTGTTTCAGTCTCTAATGAGGCGCCATAAGCAATAACGCCGTGCTCCCAGCTGAAAGCTTGCTGGATAGGGACATAAGCTCTATAATCACGGCCCCCATAGATTATGGCACTTAACTCAACCCCTAATGGATTATCGAGCTCCGGATCACAGTTTGGAAGCGCACTAAGAGAAATAGTGTAGCGAGCATTCTCGCTAGCTGGCGGTATCTCTTTTCCATCTGGGCCTCTCTTGCCTTTATACCATCTTCCCGAAAAGTTTATGCCCTCCTTTGGAAGTTCACAGCCCATGCCTAGCCACCAGGGCTTGGCGTCTTTAACTAAGACATTAGAGAAGATTATTTCGTTTGGGCTGGTGAGCACCTTATAAAGCAGAGGAGAATCAACAGGATTAATGTCTTTGAGAATCCCGAAAACTCCGGCCTCAGCGTTTACAGCGCGGCATACTCCATCAATATTGCGGACGTAAGCTATGTCATCGGCAAGTATGGTTTCTCCTGGAAGCATTGCCGTAGATGTTTTACCGCAGGCGCTTGGAAAGGCTCCAGCTATGTAGGTTTTTCGTCCCCCCGGACCATGCACGCCCATTATCATGAAGTGTTCGGCAAGCCATCCCTCTCGATGCGCCTTACGAATTGCTAGGCGAAGCGCCAGCTTTTTGAATCCAACTGAGTTGCCAGCGTACTGAGTGTTAACGCTGTAAACGGTATTTGTGATATAATCAATATAGATGCGTTTTTTCCGATGTTCTACACTTATCATTCTCTCATCCAATTTACCGGAGGAATGCAAAGTCTTGAAGAATTCGGTTCTCGGATTCATTCTAAGAAATGTTTCATATCCCTTTCGATAGAGCAAACTTACTGAGTGAGCTACATACCAAGAATCCGTACACTCCATACATGGTATTGTAAATACAGAGTTGGGGGGACCTAAGATTAGGAAACGCACGATCATTGTGCGATCAATCATTGAATTCCTAAGTAAGCCTAAAACCTCCCTTAAACCCTCATCACGATCAATCTGGTTTAGAGCTGGACTTAATTTATCTCCCTTAGGAACAAGAAATTTAGTTGCTTCTCGATCTCTCCCCTGATCATAGTAGCCGTCAAAATGGAAGGTGTGGCCGGGGATAGATAGCGCGGCGCATTCCTCACCACTTGCGATAGCCATATGCTTAATGTATGCGATTTCATCAGGAGTGTCGCTGCAGATGAAAATTTCTTTAGGATTGCAGAGTTCCACAGCTTCTGCGATAAACTGGTGTACTTCAGGATTGGGTATTGCACATAGCTTTTCGTAATTTCTTTGATCCATCCTTGACTTTAATATTTCAAGGTGGCTACTCATTTTCTGCACTTTGCTCACCTTTCGTTCTGCTCAGTTTTGGGAGCTTAAATTCCGGATACGTTTCCATTTCACTATCCGGAAATACCCTACTATAATGATGGGGAAGTCTATATAAATTTTACTTAAATCGATAAACAATTACGAAAAACGTAACATATTACGCCATAAATAATTAACAAACCAAACAAAAACCCTTAAGAACTTCACCAAAATAATTGAGGATAAATCAGTTGATTTTTAGGAGGCAGGTTGTAATGCATCTAGAATTCAATCGGCGTTACTTTAGGCGCTTTACCACCAAGTATTTTATTCACGACTATTTGAGCAATTTTCGCTCCACTTAATAGCATCCCGCCAAATATTGGACCCATTCTCGGAGTCTGATCCATTGTTGCTACAGCCATCCCTGCAGCAAAGAGACCGGGGCAGACTTCCCTTGTGCCCTCAACTGTCAACCGTTCAGCGGTGGGCGCCAACATTGACTTTTCACCCATAATTGTGATGTTTAGTTCCGGGATTTTTCTAGATGCAACCGATATGATTTCTGCATCATGCCCAGTACAGTCTATAACGGCTTTAGCTTTGATCCCAAGAGGATCAACATGTAGGCCTGACATTATGACGGATGTCCACTGGACCACTACACCAGTTATTCTGAGCGGAGATTCCCTGTAGATTAGGTCATCCACGGTTACACCTAAAATTATTTTTGCGCCAGCATCTATTGCCTTAGATGTTAACTTGGCTATCATCTCGGCCGCATCAACAATAAATAAACCATCATCTAAT
>CAZWWD010000136.1:0-2618 GCA_964637155.1 uncultured Candidatus Bathyarchaeia archaeon | reverse complement strand
GAGAATAGTAAAAAGCGTGGAAGACCCGATATAGTTCATTTCAGCCTCTTGGAGGCATTGGGTTCCCCCCTTAATAAAGAGGGATTGCTAAGAGTTTATGTGCATACAATTAATGACTATGTAATTACGGTAGATCCTGAAACAAGATTACCGAAGAACTTTAATCGGTTTGTGGGGTTAATTGAATCTTTATTTGAGCATAAAAGGGTTCCACCTAAAGGAAAACCATTGTTAACACTTGAGACTAAAACATTAAAGTCTCTAATTGAGGAGCTAAAGCCAACATACACCATTATATTTAGCACGGATGGCAGGGCTGGAATATTGGATAAAGTAGTGGAAAAATTGGTTAGGGAGAAAAAACCTTTAGTGATCGTAGGGGGTTTTCCTCACGGAAATTTCAGCGAATCAACCTTGAAATTAGCTAATGAAGTTGTATGTATAGATCCGGAGATGCTTGAGACAAGCATTGTTGTTTCACGTGTGGTATATGAGTATGAAAGAGCCATAAACTTGGCGGAAAAACGTTGGAAAAAATATGGCAGTTGAGAGATTGTTAACGAATTAAGTCCAGCGCCAAATCTTTCTCCCATAGAATATCTCTGGCAGTATAAATAGCCCCGATAGAGATGCTAGAATCGTTATGGTCCACTCGAATGGATCATCTAGCCAAACTGTTCCGAAAATTCCGAAAACTGGCACCAATATGGTTGCTATCGCGGAAACTACTACGGCGACAACCAGATACTTGTTTGTTAAAGGATTAAGTCTGAAGGCGCCGCGCTTCTCAGATCGACAGTTCCAAACAACGAATAGCTCTTGTAATGTCGCCCGCACAAAAGCCATAGTTCTAGCTTCTGCTAGCTTGTGTGGGGTGAGCGGTCCCGGAAGCATATAATATTGCCAATAGAATAGGCCGCCTGTCAGTAGGAACTGTAACGTAAATGTCGCTATTATTGAGGCCAGTCTCCCATGAAGTATTCCTTCGTTGGGATTTCGTGGAGGCCTATCCATAACATCTTCAGCTGGCGGATCCATGGTTAATGCCAGTGCTGGTCCGCCATCAGTAACTAAGTTTATCCATAAGATCATGCCGGCGGTTAGAGGAAGTTCTAGGCCTAATAAAGCAAATGTTCCAATTAGGAAGAGTTCGTCGAAGTTGCATCTCATAAGGAAGAATGTGAATTTCCTGATGTTATCGTATATGGCGCGTCCTCCCTCAACAGCTTTAACTATTGTCGCAAAATTGTCGTCTGCTAGGATCATGTCAGCCGCCTCCTTGGTTACGTCCGTACCTGTTATACCCATCGCTATGCCTATATCTGCCTGTTTGAGTGCGGGTGCATCATTAACCCCGTCACCGGTCATAGCTACTATGTGACCCTTTTTCTTTAGAGCTCTAACAATGCGGAGTTTATGTTCTGGTGAAACACGTGCATAAACCTTAACCTTCTCAACTATGCTTTCAAATTCTTCATCGCTCATTCTGTCGAGCTCTTCACCTGTTAATGCTAAATCACCTTCCTGCATTATCCCGATTTCTTTTGCTATTGCTACTGCCGTAAGTTTGTGATCTCCGGTGATCATTATTGTCTTTATGCCAGCCTTCTGGCATTGTTGGTTAGCTATCTTAGCTTCCTCGCGCGGCGGATCGATCATTCCAAGTAAACCAACAAAAATCAGCTGATTTTCGACCATCTTTGGAATCTCCTTTTTATTTAGGCTTTTTTTGCTTAAGTTACCCAGTTCTTTATATGCGACTCCTAAAACTCTTAATGCTTCATTAGCCATTTGCTCATTAATCGAAAGAATTTCCCTTCTATCTTTCTCGCCGAGCTTTTCAGGCTTACCATTTCTTAATATATGCGTGCAGCGCTGCAAAACTATTTCCGGAGCACCCTTCATAAAAGCTATGAGCTTGCCGTCAGTAGACTTATGGACAGTTGTCATTCTTTTCCTTTCAGAAGTGAATGGAACCTCATAGATACGTGGATAAACTTTTTCTAACTCATCCTTTAAGAAACCAGCTTTAGCCGCTACAACAATTAAGGCGCCTTCAGTTGAGTCGCCGATTATGTTTTTTCCATCATATTGAGCGTTTGTGCAAAGAGCGGAGCCAGTGAGTAAAAGGCTTAGATCAGAATCATTTTTAACGTCAATTTCATCGTCTCCTTGTAGAAATTCACCTTTAGCCTCGTAACCGACCCCGGTTACCTCAATGATTTTACCATTAACATAAATTTTGCGTACAGTCATTTCGCCCTTAGTTAGCGTTCCGGTCTTATCCGAGCATATAACAGTCACGGATCCTAAGGTTTCTGTTGAAGATAACCTCCTAATTATAGCGTTGCGTTTAGCTAGTTCCCTCGCACCTAAAGCTAAGGTTACTGTTACAACCGCTGGCAACCCCTCTGGAACAGCTGAAACGGCTAAAGCAACCGCCGTAAAGAATGCATCCATTATACTTTCGGTTCCCGACACTTTGTAAATGTAGATGTCGATCAATTCGAGAATAAAGACGATAATACATACAACCACAACTATTACGCCAAGTTTCTTAGCGAACCTCTCAAGTTTCCTTTTAAGGGGAGTTTCTTCCTCCTCCATCTCCTGAACTA
>CAZWWD010000135.1:0-2682 GCA_964637155.1 uncultured Candidatus Bathyarchaeia archaeon | reverse complement strand
TTCAAGTGATGATGCATGTCGGAAGATAAAGTTTCAGTTAGCCTATCCAAAAGCCTCTATGATAAAATCAAAGAGAAAATTGAGGAAAGCGGTGGAGCTTTCAAGTCGGTAGAAGATTACATAGAATTCGTTCTAGAGGAGCTTCTAAAAGAGGAAGAAGAGGAAACCCCCTTCACCCCAGAGGAAGAGGAAGAAATAAAAAAGAGGCTCAGAGCACTGGGATACATCTAAGCTGACAGCAAGGATTTAATTAAAATCCATTAGTTAATGAAGGTTGAAAATGATTCAGCAACGTCAAAAAATTGCGAAGATATTTAACGAAGGGCGCTCTCTAGCTATATTTCATCATTGGGATACGGATGGTATAGCGTCAGCAGCCTTAATCCTAAGGAAATATGAAGGTCAAGTAGCTGCTATAATGACTCCTAAAATAGGTTTTTATAGTGAAGAAGCTGTGGATGTTGCATTTATGCCCAAAGACGTGAATTATGTAGTCTTTCTTGATTACGGCGTTAGCGGAGAAATCTATGATAAGATCAGCAGAAAACTTAACAAGCCTCTAATAGTGATCGACCACCACTTTACTGAACCATGGAATAACGGTGTCAGTTCAGTCTATTATAACCCTGTAGCTCTAAGCGTGGGAAGCGAGGCTGAATATCCCTCAACAACCTATGTCCTATCAAAAATACTGGATGTTAAAGATGAGCGCGATATTGCGCTGGTTGCTCTGGGCATAATTGGAGATCTTACGCCTTACCTTGATAGCGGAACCGATCATCAAGGACTCAAGCTTCTCAGAAAGCTAATAGTTAATATGGGTGACGTGAAGACCCTGCGAAGAGCTGTTGATGTGATTGATTCATGCTATAGAATAGCCGATAATACATGCGTTGAGCACGCGGTTAGAAAATTGGCGTTTGAAGATATCGAGGCCGTCGTGAATGATCATCAATTAATCAGCGCCTATAACTCCTCCAGAGAAATGATGGTTAAAGCCCTCAGTGCCCTCGATAAGATTTTTTCAAATACCGAATTTACCGTCTATTATCTACGTATGGACGCTTATGTAACCTCCTATGTGGGGAGAAAACTGGCTGAGGAAAATCCAAGTAAAATCATCATACTTATACATGAAATTCCAAGAATAGGAGGGGGTTTCATATATGTCAGAAGTATGAGAGGGTCGCTGAAAAATTTGATTAAAGATCTGAGAGGTAAGGGACTTAAGATTGGTGGAAAAGAAACCGTTGCTGTTGCTGAGTTTAAGGAAAGCTATGAGGGCACATTACATAAGATTATTGGTAGCGTTAAGGAAGTCCATGGTTAACATTAAAAAATTTTAATTATATGTAATTACATAAGTTTTTGCATGCGACGTAGAAAATACACCACGGTTTCTATTCCAGTTTCCCTCTATGAGAGAATTAAGAATGTTATGGAGGGAACCGGATTTAAAAGCGTAAGCGATTACGTAACCTACGTTCTCAGGGAGGTTGTAGCCATGCATGAGAGGGAAAGAATGGCGAATCCCTTCAGTAAGGAAGATGTTGAACGAATTAAAGAGAAGCTTAAAGCCCTAGGCTATCTGTAAAGAGAAAGGGAGGTAAACGCTTTGGTTTCCATTCCCCATGGCGGCCATCTCATAAATAGAGTTGCTAGAGACAAAAGAAGGGAAAGACTCCTAGAAGAGGCTTCTTCCCTCCCTAAGATAGAGCTAAATTCAAGTCAAGTTTTAGATGTCGAAAATATAGCTCACGGCGTATATAGCCCGCTTGAAGGCTTTATGTGCTACGAGGATGTTTCCTACGTTCTGGAGGACATGAGGCTTCCAAATGATCTACCGTGGACCATGCCCGTGGTTTTAGATGTGGATGAAGACGATTTGATAACGGTTAAGGAAGGCGATGATATATTATTAACCTTTCTTAAAAAACCTGTAGCCATCATGAAAATTGAGGAAATCTATAAGGTTGATTTAAACCTTTATGCTAGTAGGGTTTTCGGCACCACGGATCCCAAGCATCCAGGGATATCCAAAACGTTAAGTATGAAACCTATGTTCATAGGCGGCCCTCTAGAGCTTATAGGTGAAACGCCAAACAATTATGAAAAATATACCTTGCATCCGGCTGAAACACGCATCTTATTCTCCGAGAGGGGATGGAAAACTATAGTGGGCTTTCAGACGAGAAACGCACCTCATCTTGGTCACGAATATATTCAAAAGTCCGCGCTTGTCTTTATGGATGGATTATTTATTAATCCAGTTATAGGGCGAAAGAAGCCTGGAGACTACAAAGATGAAGTAATTTTAAAAGCTTATGATGCCTTAATCAGAAACTACTACCCAAAAGACAGTGTGGTTTTAAGTGTACTGCGCTATGAAATGAAATATGCGGGTCCAAGGGAGGCAGTTCACCACGCCATAATACGTAAGAACTTTGGGTGCACGCACTTCATAGTTGGCAGAGATCATGCGGGCGTTGGAAGCTATTATGGGCCGTATGATGCATGGAAGATCTTCAGAGAGTTTCCAGATTTAGGCATAAGCCCGCTCTTCGTTAAAGAGTTCTTTTACTGTAGGAAATGCGGTGGAATGGCTAGTGAAAAGACATGCCCGCACGGCGAAGAATACAGAGTGAAATTTAGTGGGACAAAAACTAGGCGAATGCTTCTGAA
>CAZWWD010000134.1:0-2708 GCA_964637155.1 uncultured Candidatus Bathyarchaeia archaeon | reverse complement strand
GGTTCGAGTCCGTCCGGCGGCGCCACCTTTTTGCTTCCAAATCCTCATAAATACTCAGAGTAGGGTACAATTATGAAGGATGGATGAAACGTTATATGAAGGAACAGCGATCCCGCCTTCCGACCCCCCGATCACCTGCGAGCCGCCTGATAGCCTTTTTCTGAGAGCCATCGATTTCAATCCGTTCGACGCGTCCAGAAGTGACGTTGAGAGAGTTTTCTCCTAAATAAACAGTCAGCTGTATAGCGGCTGGACAAAGCATGATGAGAAGCTAGTAGGCTACGCCGAATATGGAAGATGCGATAAAAAGGCTTCTTTACTTAGAGAAGCGTTGTCAGCTGCCCCAGCACGTTATGACGGAGAAAACTCATACCGCTAATTCTACGGGCCAATGAACTAAAGAAAACATGAGCATGTTGAAACCAAGTTTAATTACGGTTTGACTAGGACTTTTATGGCTCCCTCGAGTTTTTTATCCGCAACTTCGAAGGCTCTATGAATATCCTCTAGCTTAAAGATGTGACTTATAAGAGGCTTTAACTTCACTTTTCCCGATAAGGCTATTTTCACAGCTCTCTGGAATGTGAATGGACTCCGGTAGGAAGTTGTTATTGTCAGCTCCTTATCGTATAACTCGAATGGTTTAACCTCCCAAACAGCATCTTGCGGTGAAACCCCAAATATGTTAAGTCTTCCCCCCCTCCTCGTAGCTTTCATGGCCTGGGTTATAGCCTCTGGGCTACCTACAGCCTCTATAGCGACATCAACCCCGTATCCTTTTGTCAGACTCTTTATAGCTTTAACAGGGTCTTCCTCCCTAATATTGATTGTATAGTCTGCTCCGAGATCGCTAGCAAGCTTGAGCCTTGCATCATTCATGTCCGTTTGGATTACGATGGAGGCTCCCGCTAGTTTGGCGAGCTGAAGAAGAATTAATCCTATAGGTCCAGCACCAATAATAGCAACAGTATCGCCAGCTCTGATTTTGGCCTGGTCTATGCCCCTCACGCAACAGGCTAGAGGTTCAATTAAGGCTGCCTCATCAAAGTTCAAGTCTTCTGTGATCTCATACACGTTTTCCGCCTTTATCTTCACATACTCCGCGAAGGCTCCGTCAACCGATACGCCGATAGCTTTTAAGTTCTCGCAGAAATAGTTCCGTTCAGACATGCGGCAGAAATAGCAGGATCCGCAGATCATATTAGGCTCTGCAACAACAGGAGCTCTAATCTCCAAGTTTCTGACATCGTGTCCGGTTTCAGCAACCACCCCAGAAAACTCATGGCCTAGAATTATCGGCGTATTAGTTTTCCACTCGCCTTTATAAATATGAATATCTGTCCCGCAGATTCCTGCAGCTTTAACTTTAATCAAAACCTCATCGGGTGAGAATTTCGGGGTTGGCACATCCTCTATTCTGATGTCTCTAAAACCGTATAAAACCGCCGCCCGCATCTCCATTCACCTATTAATGAAAATTTATGGAACTAAGGGCTTAAATTTTTTAAAGGCCAGAACGTAAATCAACGTTTACTTGTTAAGAAAGATTCACGATTTAGAGTTTTAAGCGTTATAATTGATTTACAGTTCAAAAGGAAAACTATATCATTGATGGTAGAATAAGAGCATTTAAAAATCGAGCCCACCTTTACATAAATTAAGTTGCATCTACATGATTAAAGCGATATCTTTAAATTTTCTCAACGAACTGTTCCACCTTGTATTGGGGGGAGCGTAACGTTTGTGGCTAAGGTGCCAAAGCAGCTGAAAAAGTGAGGGTTAAGCTCGTCGGCGACATCTTGGAGATAAGGGGTGGAGGAAGCTTCAAGCGGAGAGTGCATGTACCGGGATGCGTAGGTCTCCAGAGCAAATCCTACATTAACGGGGGTTTTATATGCTAAGCTTCTAAAACTGGAGGAGTCGGCTAGCGAAGCGCCATCTAAACGCTTTGATCTCTAATTGTCGAAAACATGATTAAAAGCGTTTAAAGTCGGCTTAAGGGCGGTAAGACGGAGGACCAGCTAAGGCTGACTTGTTTTTTATATTTCCATCCTCAATTTATTAAATAGATTGAGGGATCTATAGTTGGGGGCGTCCTTGAAAATTGAAAATAATATTAGGCGGCATTATTCATGAGACGAACACGTTTTCCACGCTCCGTACAAGAGCCGAAGACTTCCAAGTTAAGAGGGGAAATGAAAGCTTAAGTGAGGAGCCGTGGCGCAGCTTTAAGAGCGTGAGGTGGGGTTTAACGCTGATCGCTTACGCTCCGCCCCATGGATTAGTGGAGAAAGAAGCCTACTTGAATCTTAAAAGCGAAATGATCAGCTATTTAAGAGATTCGCTACCAGCTGACGGTATATTACTGGATCTTCACGGAGCCATGGAGGTTGAGGGAATCGGAAGCGGTGAGGTCGATTTGGTAAGAGATGTAAGAGAAATCATTGGGGAAGACATACCGGTGGCGGCAAGCCTAGACTTGCATGGAAATATTTCGCGTGAGCTGGCTGATGAAACCAATGTTTTAACGGCCTTCCGCACGGCTCCCCACAGAGATGTTGTGCAAACCAAGGCTAGGGCCTTAAAGCATCTTATAAAATGCATTAAAAGAGGTTTGAAGCCGGTGAACGTTCTCGTGAAGGTGCCGATGATTCTTCCAGGGGAGTTCGCCGTAACCGAAGTTGAGCCGGCGAAGACCCTTTACAGCA
>CAZWWD010000133.1:0-2747 GCA_964637155.1 uncultured Candidatus Bathyarchaeia archaeon | reverse complement strand
TATAATTATCATGGATATGTGGCCGCAGCAAGCAAGTATCCCAAGTACGTCGGCGATCAACTAATACACGGAATACGTGTAGTTTCCTATGAAAGCGGAGAGCTTTTCAATTCATCGAAGGAGGCATATTCTTTTCTTATAAGTCCTTATCCTCTTTCTATCCCCGGAACTTCTTCTCCTCCAATATGCTATTCAAAGGAAAATTATACATTAGATGATGCTGTCCAAGCCTACATTAACGACCAGAAAAGGAACTTCGAAATAGAAGAACTAGTAGGTGGAAGATTTGTTGGATGGAGCTGCAACTACCAAGTTAATTTAGAAACATACAGCAATATTTCTATAGTAGAATGGTTTTTCGCTTGGAATCAAGAACGTATGGAGGCGGAGGGTGAGGTGGTTCCCGCGAGCGGTGCTTATGAGCATGGTCTCTTCATCGTTCTTAATATAAAACCTATCAATGATTGTTGTTACAGCGGCATTTTAATAAGCGGAGATACAGACTGGGAAGAGGGAAGAGATAACCTCTATGATCCCGATGCGTTAAGAGAAGATATGCGGGATTGGGTAGGGTTAATTGCGAGGATGCTGCATAAAGAGACTGGGGAATATGCGGAGAAGGAGAAACATCTGCAGGTCTCATCGGTTGAAGGCCCATCTTCAGTTACGAAGGGGGATGTTGCCAATGTAAATGTCACTTTATCTTATAATTTTTCTCAATCAACGGCCAGCTACGTTGCAATACAAAATTTGGTTACTGGAGAAGATATAGCATTTAAGGGTCTTTCATTATCCGGAAGTGGAAACCTAACATTATCCTTCCAATTTTTGGTGAATGAATCTGCAACGCTTCATCTAAGCGCTTACGCATTATACCTTAAAGATGGGGAATACGTCCATGATGAAGAAGGATGGTATATGAATTTTGACATAAGCGTGCAGCAGGAAGAGACGCCTCCATTAGAACTTGTCTTAGAGGCGAGAACCGATAAGCAGATCTATATCACTAGAGAGAAGGTTTTGGTCACGGGGAAGGTTACTTATGGAAGTAAGGATATGTCGGAGGCTCAGGTAACCCTCAGAATCACCCTTCCAGATGGAACAGTTGTAACATGGCCTGGTGGACACCCAAACAGCGACGGCTCATTCACAATTTCATATGAGATACCAACAGTCCCCTTCACAACCATTCCACCCCAACCTGAAGACTGGAATATAGAGGTTACAGCAGCTTACCGGGACGCTGGAGGAAACCTCCTAGAAACCTCTACCACGCTAAAAATTACAGTCTTACCAATCTGGCTAGAGTTTCATGAAATGCATCTTGTTCAAGCTATTGAAATTCCTTTAACATCTAACCGTCCCACTCTAGCCGCCGGCAAAGAGGCTGGCATCAGAGCCCTAATCTCCTGTCCAAGCTTTATACATTATGGGGTGGGAGCGGAAGCTTTAGGCATAACTAAACCAAGAGTGAAGGTTGAATTTTCCGTATATAGGGGCGATGCAGAGTTCCTGAGGGAGGTGAAGGAGGTTGAAGTCGGGTTGGAGCCAACCCCCGTGGATTTCATCTTTAAGCTCCCTGAAGGAACATATTATATCAGCGTATTCGCTGACTCAGACTCTAAGTATATGGATATCACCAAATACTTAGACGATATGTTGAAGGGTGTTACAGTTAACGTTAAAAAAATGAAGGCGTTAAATGTAAGGTTCGTTCCGCTCGAGCTCTCTATTGTCCCAGTCGAGTTAGATCGTAAAGATGCGGTCACAGAACGCAACTATTTAGACTTCTGCGTAACTCAGGAGGAGTTTATGAAAAATGTGTATCCTCTCCCAGAACAAAATCTAATATTTTTTGAAGATAAAAGGGAACTGTGGAGTGCGATAATAACGAAACACACCCCATGGCAGATTATATTACCGTGGCTAAGTCTTGAAGCAGCATTTGAGGGAGAGAAGATTGTAGGGGTTACTCCGGCGGACTGGTGGAAACCGGGCGAACAGGGGATCTCACTGAAATATGTAAGTGGAGCTGTTGCAGTAAAATATGGTGCCACTGAGGGCGCAACTGCCCATGAGATAGCTCATACTCTAGGCCTCAATAGATGGGTAGAAGAGTATAAGGCATATCCTGAATTCGGGAAGGAGATCAATGGATTAATATTGAAGGATGGAAAAATCTATAATGTTTCGGATTTAAATGATAGGAGAGCGGCATTCTTTCCGCATTCGCTTGCTGTAATCGATAAAACCTACTGTTTTATGGGAACTAATCTTGGTTTTCCGAAATCAATTTGGGTTTGTGATGAAACCTATTCTGAGTTATTTAAACGTCTCACTGATCCGCCAGATGAAAAAGTTCTGTATGTGTCGGGGACGATATATGCTAACGGCACAATTAAACTAGGCAACTGGTATATTCTTGAAGGAAAACCCGATCCGTTTATAGCGGAAAACCAAGGGAAATATACGTTTAAATGCCTTTCTTCTAACGGTGAAGTTCTTTATAATATGAGTATAGGTCAGGAAACCGAGGAACCCCTCGTTTTCAGCTTTCTAATGCCATTCCCAGATGAAACCTCAAGAGTCGTAATCAGCGACGGAGAAAACATTTTGGCTGAGGTTCCTAGAAGCGAAAACGCCCCATCCGTTAGCGTCCCTCAATTAAATAAGTCATCTAATGGGCTTCTGGAGGTTAGCTGGAGTGCAAGAGACCTAGATGGAGATGAACTACGCTATTCAGTTCT
>CAZWWD010000132.1:0-2773 GCA_964637155.1 uncultured Candidatus Bathyarchaeia archaeon | reverse complement strand
AGGAAATTAATATACTTTTTTAGTCTCACCCACGAGAGATTAGCCCGATACATTATGTGAGTTGGCTTTCGTCTTCCTTCGGCAACTGCCTTCAAAATATCAAGACATATCTCAAGTTGCGACCGCCTCCCCATATCAATCACCCAATATAACGCTCATAAATTTGGGTGATCCACTCATTTTTTTAAAGTTCCATATATTTGTATGGAAATTTTTAGACATTTACATATAAATCTTATGAACTTTATGAATTTATGAAATAATTAATAAACAGGTACGATAGGTATGGACTAATAGGTTCGGTTTCGACAACTGAAAACGCTAAAAAAATAGATGGAGCTAAACTCGCGGTCCAGTTTACCTTCTTGTTTAGGCAATTGATTTTCCATGAATATTTCTATTTATGCATGTCTTGAAGAAATTATGAGAATGCTGTGCTAGCTCTTCTTTTATTAGGGCTATAGGATCTAAAATTAAAACTACCTTACCATTTCCTAGAATGGTTACTCCCGCTATCCCTCTGATCTTTTTTAAGCTTTCATCTAAAGTCTTAATGACTATTTCTTGCATTCCAAGAATTGAGTCCACTATCAGTCCGAAGTAAGCTGATCCTTTGTTTATGATGAGTGCATCATATTTTTCTTTTTTATGTTCTGGATATCCAAGTAATCTTCGGAGATGGAAGATAGGTAATACTTTATCTCGAAGTTTTATCGCCTGTAGGTTTCCAATTTTCTTTACTTCAATCTTTCTGATAGCGATTACCTCATTGATCAGGCTTAATGGAATCGCATATGTTTGATCGGCAGCTTCTATCAGCATTGCCTTAACTATTGCCAGCGTAAGCGGCAATGTGAGAGTGACTTTTGTTCCCTTTCCGACAGATGTTTCTATATTGACGGAGCCCCCTAACGATTCTATCTTTGTTTTTACAGCATCCATGCCTACTCCCCTTCCCGATGTTTCAGTTATCTTTTCTGATGTTGAAAAGCCGGGTAGAAAGATGAGGTCAATAAGCTGCTGAGCGGTCATCGCATTGGCTTCCTTCTCGTTGATTAAGCCTTTTTCTATAGCTTTCTTTTTTACTTTCTCAGGATCTATTCCTGCACCATCATCCTCCACTATGATTAAAATATGGTCCCTTTTTCTTTCGGCTACGAGTCTAACGGTTCCTTCAGGAGGCTTCCCCATTTTCTTTCTTTGTTCTGGAGGCTCGATTCCATGGTCAACAGCGTTTCGTAGGAGATGAAGTATTGGTTCGCCGATCTCTTCGAGTACTGTTCTATCAACTTCGATCTCTTTCCCTTCTATTATGAAGTTAACTTTCTTTCCCGCTTTCCTTGAGATATCTCTTACTAGGCGGGGGAAGCGGTTGAATATATGTTCTATTGGAACCATTCTGATGCGCATAACTAGATCCTGCAATTCTAAAGTTAATCTGTCGATGTTATCTACGGTGGTCTTTAAGAAATCTAGTTTGTATTCAGAGGATGCTTTTAGCAGCTGAATTTTGTTTACTATCAGTTCGCCTACCAGATTCATTAGCTTGTCCAAGTCTTCTCTGCGGACTTTAACTGTTCGAACTTGACTGAAATCCGTCTTAAACTTAGATTTGGAACTTGCTTCTTTCCTTTGAGACTTATTAGGGGGTTCTGTAGGCGTTTTCTCTCGACATATATTTCTGAGCGGTTTTACCTCAACTTCGCCGATTTCAGGGATATTTTTTATTGTTTTCTCAATCTCTTCTTTATCATGATCGGATATAAGGAGAAGTGTGAAAGATGATTCATTAAAGCTGCTATTCTCGATTTCTTCAATTTTGGGGGAGTGTTTTAATATCTTTCCAAATTTTTTGAGAGCTGCAACAACCATATAAGCCCTTGCAGACTTAAAAACACAATCATCACTCAGCTTAACTGTAATGATGAAACATTTTTCAAGTGAATCGTCGTCCACTAAAGTTTTTAGCTCTTCTATACTTGGAAGACTAAAAGTTTTCTCCCCGCCTACAATATTGTTTCCATTTAGGCAATTCTCAATCTTTTTTATTAGGCCTGAAAAATCCTCTTCTTCTCTTTCTCCTTTTTCAAGGCGAATTATCCTTTTTTCTATGGCATCTACACATTCAAAAAGAACATCTATTAGATTTGGGGAGGGAACCGTTAAGCCCTTACGTATGTTATCGAAAATATCTTCCATCTTGTGGGCTAATTCCTGGAGATCCGTGAAGCCCATCATCCCGGAAGAGCCTTTAAGCGTGTGGGCGGCACGAAAAATCTCATTCACAATCTCGCGATCTTCAGGGTTTTTCTCCAACTCTAGAAGGGAGCTGGTCATGGTTTCCAGCAGCTCTTTTGCTTCCTGAATGAAGATTCCCATATATTGTTCCGCTATTTCACTCATCTCTTTCTGCACCTCCACATTATCTCGATGGGAATCTTATGAAGAGGCAGAACAACATCCACGCATCCCTCCTCTATAGCCGCTTTGGGCATTCCAAAAACCACACTTGTCTCTTCATCTTGAGCGATTGTGACGCCGCCATACTCCTTGATCTTCTTCATTCCATAAGCACCATCTCTCCCCATGCCAGTTAAGATGACGCCGACAGCTCTAGACTTATAGAATCTAGCGACGGATGCCATCATTGGATCAACCGCGGGTCTAACCCCATGAATGGGAGGAGTCCTATCTAACCGTATTCGCCCAGTCTTAGATACGGTCATGTGGAAGCCTCCTGGAGCTATGAGAACAAGATCTTTGGAAATGTAGT
>CAZWWD010000131.1:1580-2783 GCA_964637155.1 uncultured Candidatus Bathyarchaeia archaeon | reverse complement strand
GCTGTAAAAGCTTCTTTTAAAAATGAAACTTATGAAAGCTTCTATCTTGCTCCACTTAACCATGAGATAACGCTATCTTACATATCCAAAGATAAGATGAAGCATGCATCACCTCTCAAAATTATGGTGAGTGAGAATACATCCTTCATAAACTGGATGTACTACGCTGCGAAATCATATGGAAATGAAGAGATGAACTCAATCAATGAAGAAATTAAGTGGTTAAGTTCTATGGGTCTCTCTCTTGATCGAGAGACCAAAGAGTATGAAGCTCTTGAAAACTTAGTTAAAAGAGTTTTAGATCTTTATGATAAAAGAGATTATAGTGTTGCTCTTAATGGAATGAACCGTTTCGTTAATAGAAAGGTAAGTTTAGAAAAATGGCTTTCAAATCTGAAAACCCTCGCGATCGCAGGCACCATATGTATAGCTTTCTTCGCTTATGGTTTATCATCAATCCTTTCTAGTTTCCTATTTGAGGAGCCAGCTAAAAATAAAGAAAGAGTGGTGACTAAAATTTTACTTTTCGCTTCGTTAATGATACTATTCTCTTTAACTAATCCTTCATCGAAAATAGCATATGTCATGATAATTGAAAAAGCGATTAACACTAATGTTCCCGCAGCTGACATTCCTGTAGTCCTTCTCGGAGCTTTTGTGATTAGCGCACTAATATATTTCTTAATAACGCTGTTTTCAGTTAAAAAATCTCCAGTAACTGACCTTGCATTACAGCTAGGCATAAGAGGCCTAAAAAGAAGACCTTTCAGAACAATATTAACTCTGATAACTATAGTAACAATAGTCTCTTCTTCGGTTCTCCTCATAAATGTGTCGGTTTCAAGAGAAACTAGAATAAAGAGATCTTGGCCAAGTACAAAAATTTCAAGCTTAATAATAAGGTCCAACCCTTCATCTTTAATTAAGTTGAGTATATATGATGTAGAATGGATTAGAAGGCAGGAATGGTGTAGCAACGTTAGCTACATGGAAGAAATTCCAGATTTAGAATTTTATGGTCCGGATCGAATTTCACGTATAACTATGCTTTCAACTGAAAGCGGTCATAAGAGAATAATTAATGTACTCTTTGTGGATCCCGTGTTTATGGACAAATATTATGATTTTTCTAAATATGTCAGAGGTTTTTGGAAAGATTTCTCTAGAGGTGAAAAAGTAATCCTCTTACCGACAAACTATGAT
>CAZWWD010000131.1:0-1480 GCA_964637155.1 uncultured Candidatus Bathyarchaeia archaeon | reverse complement strand
AATTAGGCATTTTTCGTGTGATTGGCAAATTTGATCCATCTCAATTGTTAGAATTCAGAAAAATGGATAATAGTTTATTATTTAAAGACGTAGCACATACCGTTTTGATTCCGATCGATTCGGTGAATGATTCTTCGGTTACTATTTCTGAAATCACTGTGATCGTGGCGCCAGGCTTTAATACAATAGATATAGCTAAGGAAGTAGCCTATTCGCTTGGGCTTCCAGTAATAGCGAATAGAAACGGCTTTTCTTTTCTAGTGGAATGGTCCTTAGAGGTTTCGGCTATCGGTTTTATGCCGTATCTTATTCCACTGGTTATAACAGGTTTGATGATGTATGTAACTATGGCTTCAGTTTATGAGGAAAGAAAGAGAGAGCTATTTACACTGGCGACCCTAGGATTAGATCCGCGGAACACTTTCTTAACTTTTATTATTGAATCATCCCTTTTCGGATTGTTGGGAACTTTTATAGGATTTTTTGGTAGCTACATCCTAACATTAATTATATCTTTTCTAGCTCCTTTATTTGGAATTGCATCCTCAACCTTCCATGTCAACTGGTCCGTATTTACAGTTTTTGTAGCTCTCTTCACCGGAATCGTGATGACCTTCCTTGGGGGATATATCCCATCCGTAAAAGCTCAAGGTCTAAGTTTACTTGGCAGAGTAAAAGTGCGCGAATTAGTGGGTGAATTGATAACTGAGGGAGAAAATGTTATTTTTATATTACCCATAAGGGAGTCTCTACGAAACAGCGAATTGCTTTATAGCTATGTTAGAGAAACACTTAGAAAATTATCTTTCGTGGACCCCCATTCAATAAAGGGCGAGATTTATAGAGATGGAACATTTAATGTATCATTTGTTGCCATGGGTTCCGGACAAAATGTTTTTATACCATGTAATTTGAAAGGTGAAAAAGATAAAGATGTCTTAGCATTATCCGTAGTTTTTCCAAGATCCTATATGAGCTACGAGCAGATAAGACGTGTTCTCCGTGATCTGGAAGCACATATGATTGGCTTTTCTGCTTGGCGTGATATGCAGCTGAAAATGAAGATTGTGAGGGAAGCTCCCAAGAAACAGAAGACGATGGATGAAATCTTAGAAGAAGTTAAGCATGTGATGGAGCAGATGAAGGACTTCAGTAGGAAACTTAAGATTCTCGAATCCCAAAAGGGAAAACTCACGGAGGAAATATACAACGAGTTCAGAGAGAAATATCTCAGAATGCTTGAGGAAAAATTTAAGGTTTTGAGGTCTATGACCATAGGTCTAGAGCCATACTTAAGCCAGATACGAGGAGAAATTAAAAAGATCAGCTTGGAAATCGAGAGGATCACAATTGCTTATAATCTTGGCGAAATAAGCGAAGAGGAGTACATTAAAATCTGCAGTCCCATGCAAAATAAATTAACTATGCTTAAAAGCAAGCTTAAAGAGCTAGAGGAAATCTTCGAATTTCTCAAGAAACC
>CAZWWD010000130.1:0-2805 GCA_964637155.1 uncultured Candidatus Bathyarchaeia archaeon | reverse complement strand
GCATTTAGATTTCTAAAAACATTTTTTGGCTCTAAGAAAGAAGAAACATATTGAACTCTATATATAAGGAAAGACTTAAATAGTTTGAAATGAATGCTTATTCAACACAAATGGGTAAATTTTTGGAAAAGGGATAGTGAATTTTTTGGCAAGTAAAGTTGAATTTTCAATCATGGCATTAGTTCTCATCGCACTTATTGTCTCAGGATCCGTGTTGTGGTACAGTTTATCAATACTTGAGAGGCTTGACAAGTTAACAAGCAATATGTCCGATTTGACGTCCAGCCTAATTGATTTAGCAGGGACAACATCTAATGTTGCTGAAAAAGTTGGGGCAAGCTTAGATGCTATTAACGACATTCAGAATCGTCTTGAAGAAGTTGAAAGTAGACTTACGCCAACAATTACTGTTATTGGTCCTTGGTCGGGAGCGGAAATGGACAAGTTCCTCCCGGTTCTAGATAGATTTGAAGCATTAACTGGAATAAATGTGAGATACAAGATTTATAGAGCTGAGGAACTCGCAACACTGTTGCCAGCTCAGTTTGCGTCTGGAACAGCTCCAGGTGATGTTATATTCATGTGGGGCTGGTTTATAGCCGAAAATGCTGAAAATGGACACGTAATGGAAGTTACAGATTTGATTGATGAATCAAAATTCTTGAGTGGTTCTCTAGATGCAGTGAAGGTTGATGGCGAACTTTATGGATGCGCCTATACTGGGAAGGTTAAGCCCGGTTTCTGGTATAGGAAATCCTTCTTTGCAGCTCACGGTTTAACTGAACCTAAAACTTGGGATGAGTTCTTGGCATTGCTTGATACGCTTAAAACAATGGGTTTTGAACATCCAATAGCGAGTGGAGACGAGATCGGATGGCCGCTTTCAGATATAACTGAGCATTTCTTGATAACGTATGGAGGGCCGGAGCTTCAACTAAAGTTAATAAATGGGACGTCCTCATGGACTGAGGATCCAGTTCGGGGAATCTTCGAGGATTATTTAGTGCCATTATTAGAGAATGGCTACTTCAGTGAACCGATTGAGTGGACAACTGCGAAGGATCAGTGGTGGCAGGGAGACTATGCATTATACTTTATGGGAAGCTGGATAACCGGCATGGTTGACGATCCATCCGATTTGGGAGTTTTCTCGCTTCCAGATTGCGAGGGCTTAGTCTTTGCAGCCGATTACTTCTTCATACCACAGTATACTCAATATCCAGATGAAGCAAAGGAGCTATTCAAGTTCCTAGCAAGCTCTGAAGCTCAAAGATTACAAGTAGCGCAGGGCGGCCACGTAGCCACAAACATTGAAGTTTCGCTTGATTCATATCCGGAAGTTGACAGAAGAGTAGCTAACCTAACCGTTGGAAAGGCTGTTCTACCAGATCTAGATGATTCGATAGGAGGAGAATTCCAAGCTACATTTTGGGATCAACTAAAGCTATTATGGGTTAGCCCTCAAAGTCTCGATGACGTGCTTGGAGCCATAGAGGCTGTGGCGCCATAAATAATGAACGAAAATGCAAAATAAAATTCCCTTCCTTTTTTTGACTCCAGCTCTCTTATTTATGATCATATTCGTGATATTTCCCATATTGAATACGATTTACATAAGTTTTCTATCGTCAGAAGGAGAATTTGTCGGTTTAGAGAATTATGACGCGGTTATAGGATCAAAGAAGATTTTTAATCTTGAAGGTTTCCCAAAGAACCCTCCTTTAGGCACCTTTGTTCATAACATGATATGGATACTTATTCATTTACCGCTCTCCATAATTTCCGGTCTGATTTTTGCCGTAATATTAAGGGATGTTAAAGGTTCGTCTGTAGTTAAAACGTTGGTTTTTCTCGGGATGGTTACTCCAATGGTGGTTGGCGGACTAATAATCCGTTATACGTTTGAGAAGGATGTGGGCATAGTGAATGGATTGCTTTCTCTGATAGGCCTCGGAGATCTGGCCAGGTCATGGACTGCTTATCCCGACACGGCGCTTTTCGCCTTAATCTTTGGTTCTGTTTGGCTCTGGACCGGCTTCAGCATGATACTATACTCTGCGGGGCTGTCCACTATACCGAAAGATTACTATGAAGCGGGCATGATAGATGGAGCCAGCCAATTTAGAATGTTCTACCGCATTACCCTTCCATTGCTTAAGTCGATCACTGTAACTGTTGTTACCATGACCATACTTTATGAACTTAAAATCTTTGATATAGTGTTGGTGGCGACGTATGGCGGTCCTGGAGAAGCATCTTCTGTTTTAGCCTTCCAAATGTGGCTTTATGCCTTCAGATACTTCCAATTTAATAAAGCGGCGGTTGTAGCTTCTCTGTTGACAATTTTGACAACAATCGTTACAATCCCAATGATCAGATTTATGGTGAAAAGATGAAAATAAAAAAGAAAACAGTGATAATTCACGTAATTGCTTGGTTTATCGCATTATTCTGGATATTGCCATTCATGGGGATTTTTATGGCGTCGATAAGGCCATACAGCGAAATTCTTCATGGCTGGTGGGACTTCAGCAGATTTAATCCGACTTTTAGCAATTTTATTGGTGCTTGGACCCATAGGGATTTTCCGCTCAGCCAAGGAGTAATCAATTCATTAATAGTTGCGGTTCCGTCAACATTTATACCGCTGTTTGTCGGAGCTCTTGCTGGATATGCTTTTGCCAGATTCAGCTTTCCAATAAAGAACTACATTTTTCTAACCATAGTTTTATTGATGGCCTTGCCTCAGCAGAGCGTCGCCATACCCCTTTTCCAGATGATGATGACATTCGATTTGATAGACAA
>CAZWWD010000129.1:0-2811 GCA_964637155.1 uncultured Candidatus Bathyarchaeia archaeon | reverse complement strand
TATGTTTGGCATAGGAAATATGAGAGCATGCCCACAAACCTAAAAATAATCGATGAGGAAACGCTGGATAATCTGCTCATAAAGCTCACTCACCTTGCTCAAAAGCATATTTCAACGGCATTCCCAATACTTGACGCAATGCTCCCAGGTAAAGACCGGATTGCAGCAACCTTCAGAAGAGAGGTTTCCCCTAAGGGGAGCACCTTCTGTATAAGAAGGTTCAGGGAGGAACCGTTCTCCATAATCGATTTAATTGAGCTTGGAACGCTTAATGAGATGCTCGCAGCCTACTTCTGGCTGATGGTAGAGAACCGGATGACGATAGCGGTTATAGGTGGGACGGGAGCTGGGAAAACAAGCACCTTAAACGCCTTAGCAAGCCTAATTAAACCAGCGATGAAGATAGTTACGGTTGAGGAGATTCCGGAGCTCTCCCTGCCGCATGAGAACTGGGTTCAGCTGGTCAGCAGAGAAAGCTACGGGTTAGGCATGTCAAAAATAGGTGAAATAACGCTCTTCGACCTTGTGAAGGTTTCACTCCGATACAGACCCGACTACATAGTTGTAGGCGAAATCAGAGGTGAAGAAGCCTTCGTCCTATTCCAGGCCCTGGCGACGGGGCATGGGGGCCTAACGACGCTGCATGCTGAAAGCATAGATCACGCGATAAAAAGATTGACAAGCCCGCCGATGAACATATCTGAAACCTATGTCCCGCTGATAAACGTGATGATCCTTCAAGAGAGGGTTCAGCTTCCCAGACCTAAAATGGGCCTATCCTTCGGCAGAAGAATGAGAAACGTTGTCGAGATAATTGATTACGGAAAATATAAGCAGATAGCATCCTGGAATCCCGTAAACGATAGCTTCATGTCGAACCTAAAGCAGAGTGAGATGCTGAACAAAATAGCTCAGAGATATGGAGTCAGCAAGGACATCGTCCTAGAGGAGCTTTCAAGACGCGCCCTACTCTTCCGAGATCTACGTATCCGCGGAATAAGAAGCAACAACGAGGTTAAGAAAGAGATAACGAAATACTATCTGCTAAACCCGTTCCCGCTGACAGCCATAAGACGAAGAATTGGAGGATGAGAGATGGCGTCATTCGTTGGCTTAACCTATCAGGGTTTCAGCTGGTTAGCCAGAGCGCTTGTGTGGATACTTTATGCGGGAAAAATTTCTAGGCTAAGAGAAGATTTAGAGGCCGCTGAAATCAGAATATATCCTGAAGCATACCTCTCGGTTGTCGGCTTCTTCCTCCTACTTTCAATAGCCGCCTCAATCATAATAATATGGCTTACAAATTTTCTTTTTGTGGCAGTCATCCCACCCATAGTTCTACTTTTAGGCTACGCTTTTCCAAGCATAAAAGCTCAGGACAGAGCCGCAAAGCTCGATATGGAAGCCCCCTTCATGGCCGCCTACATAAGCGTTATGGCAACAGGCGGCCTATCCCCATACGTAAGCATGAGAAGACTAAAGAACTGTGAGCTCCTCCCCCATACATCCAAGACTGCGAGACGGATAGAACTCGATGTGCAATTGAAGGGTATGGATCCAGTGGCAGCCATAGAGAGCTCAGCTGAGCAAGTCCCCTCCAGAGAGTATAGAGATTTCCTAATGGGATACGTTCACACCCTAAGAACCGGCGGAGACGTAGTCCACTACCTGATAACGAAAACCGAACTAATGTTCAGGGATTTAGCCGCGAAATTAAGGGCTTTCGGCGAGCGGGCTGCCACCCTGCTTGAATCCTATATTGCACTAGTCATTCTCTCAACGCTGGGCATAAGCATAGTTTACATGACCTCCATAGCATTTCAAGGCTACTGGCGCGGCGGCTTCACATCCGAAAACTTCTTCTTATATGCGTATGTGCTAATACCGGTTATCTCGATACTGTTTATTTATCTCTCAGACCTTTCAAGCTTCCATGAGCCAATATATGAGATGGCTCCCTACAAGGTTTTCGCGGCAACACTGCCCCTAATGATCTTTTTAATACTAGTAATGTTCTTCCCATATATTCTACCGGGCTTGGCATTATTACCCTTCACTAGCCGCTTCACAAGTTTCCTCTCATTTCTAAGAGAACTTTTAGATCTCGAACGAGGGTTCGAACCCACTCTAGGTCTCGGCATCTCCCTCATAGCTGGCACGCTTCCAGCCGCAATAGCCCACTCCTACTACAATAGAAAGAGAGGAAGAAAAATCGTAAACGAAGTGACAAACTTCCTGAGAGACGTGACGGAGGCGCGGAAGACCGGGGCTTCGCCGGAAAGCTGCATAATTCAGCTCGCATCCAGACCCTACGGAAGCTTCAGTAAGCATCTCAAAATCGTCGCCCGGCAGATCCGCTGGGGCCAACCCCTCAGAGTGATGTATGAAACCCTAAAGAGGAAGATAAGCTCATGGTTCGCCCTCATCAACCTATACCTCCTAGTGGATGCAACAGAAGTTGGGGGCGGAAGCCCAGAAACCCTTGAAACGATGGCAAGATTCGGCGAAATGCAATCATCACTCGAGAAGGAGAAGATGGCTGCGCTGCGCCCGCTCATGATAATGCCCTACATAGGCTCAGCGATCCTGGTTTTCTCAACGATAATTACGGTTGACTTCATGCATTCAGCTGTTTTCTCAATATCACGTCAAGCCGTGCCATACGTTCAGCTCGTAACTACAATAGTGCCAGCACTGGTTTTCCAATCCTACCTAACAGGAATAGTCGCAGGAAAAATAAGTACAGGAAATGTTTCAGCAGGCTTCAAGCATGCAATAGTTCTAACGGCTATAACGCTAATACTGATAATC
>CAZWWD010000128.1:0-2832 GCA_964637155.1 uncultured Candidatus Bathyarchaeia archaeon | reverse complement strand
CCTCTAGTTGATCTAGGTCCACTCTGAAATATTTGTCCATTGGGGTTAAAGTGGCGGGTATGAGACTGTATTTTTTCAATAGGAGATAAGAAGACATGCTTGAGGCTCCTTCAGCCATCAATCTTAAAGAGTATTTTGCAGAGAATATTTAAAAGTTTAATCAGAAAAAATAAGGAAGCTTTTATTGAGATATTGGAGGCCCTCGGTCGGTTATTTTGTTTTCGATTATTTCAAGCTGAAGCTTTACTCCAGTCATTGTCCCTCACCTCCCCCCTCTTCTTCTCATTTTCCAATTTTTATAATATGAGAAATTGCTTATAAATTTTTCGCATTATCAGAAAATTTTAAAATGAGAAACATTTATAAGAGTCCTCCCATTTTATTAGGGGGATAATAAAATGGCAATAACGCAGAAAGCTATCAAAGGAGGATTCGATGATGGGCAACCGCAGGTATGTGGTTGAGGTTAAACCTGAAGAGAAGCTGGTTGAGGTTAGATTCGCTTCATCGCTGAATTTTGATTTAGTAGAGCAGGTGCTAAATCAGATGAAAGTCTACATAGCTAAGGACTTTCAGATCAAATTGGTCGGCTACATAAATAGGGAATGCAACTATCTCAGGGCTTTCATGCTCGCCCTTTCATTATTTGGTAATGAAGATAGGGTGATTTTTGAGAATAAGGCGCGTTACAGTAAAGCTGAAAGAAGAAAAAGCAGAATTATGATGCGTAAGCTAAGGAAGAAGGGCTACAGTGCCAAACAGATATCGGAGGAGCTAGGCATACCCCTAAAGACCATTTATAGATGGCTGAAGAGCGAGGCTTACTAAAAAGGGAAACCGTTTATTATTCGGTTAGGCCTATCTTTATTCTCGTCTTAGCTAGTTCAAGTTTCTCATAAACAACTTTTATATCTTAGTTTAGTGGATGAAGGATTAATGCATAGTATAAGCAGCATGAAAATTGAGAGAGTTAATTTACTTAAGTATTCAACGGCGGCTATTCTGAGTGTTTTCTTTGTTGAGACTGTTTTAGGTCTAATTGCGGGGAGCTTAGCAATCCTAAGCGATGGATTGCATGCTCTTTTCGATGCGATATCATCCCTTGTGCTTTTTATTTCGGCTCGCGCCTCCCTTAAGCCTCCGGATGAAGAGCACATGTATGGTCACGAGAAGTTTGAGGCTTTGGGCAGTTTAATTGGGGGGCTCACACTTATAGTTTTGGCCACTCTAATCGCCATTGAAGCTTTATTGAAGATTTTTGGCGGCGGATACCACATAAATTTGAATCTCAGTTTTGTAGGGTTTATTGCGCTCGGCTACACTTTCTCCATAGATTTATTCAGAATGTTTATTTTTAGACCTGCATTAAAGGATAAGAGCAACACTATTAGAGTTGGGTTTTATCATGCCCTACTGGATGCTGGTTCAACTTTGATCGCGCTTTTAGGATTCTTGCTCGCAACTTTCGGGGTATTTTATTGGGATTCTATAGCCTCACTCATATTGAGCTCTTCACTGGTCTTCATAAGTTTTAGATTGGTGTGGAGCAGCATTATGGAGCTCAGCGACGTGGCTCCTGGGGGAATAGTAAAGAAGGTTAAGGAGGAAATGTTGAGGGTTAGCGGCGGACTTCTAAAGTATGAAGGCTTGAAGGTGAGGAAGGCTGGTGAAAAGGTCTTTGTTAGGGCAACGCTTAAAGTTCCGGATTATATGAGCCTTAAGGAGGCGCATGAGCTTTCCTCTAAGATGGAGGCTAGAATCCTGAGAGCCGTTGGGGATGCTGACATATCCTTCCATATTGAACCCGCTAGCATACGCGGTTTAACAACCGAGAGGTTCATCGAGAAGCTGGCGGGAAGAATTAGGGGTGTTAGAGGGGTTCACGATGTAAGCGTAACTCATTATGGCGGGAAGCTTTATGTGACTTTGCATGTACAGGTTGAGCCTTCAACACCTTTGAGCGACGCTCATGATTTAGCTGAGAAAATTGAGAGGAAAATCGCTGAAAATTTGAGTAACGTTGGGAATGTGCTAGTTCATATTGAACCTTCAAACATTGAGCTGAAGAGGGGACAGATAATTGATGAGAGAGAAATAAATGATGTTGTGAAGCTGGCGGCTAAAAGATATGAAGGCGAGCTTAAGATAAAGCGGGTGATAACTTACACTGCTAACGGTAAACGTTACATAGATGTTGAATGCGTACTTAGCGGGGAGATTTCAGTGGAGGAAGCCCATAAAATAGCTTCGGAAATAGAAAATCTCATTAGGGAAAGGTTTTCCGAAACCATTGTCACAGTGCATATGGAGCCTAAAACCGCTGAAATTAAGAAGTAGCTCCTCTTTTAGCTTGTGGAAGCTGAAGGACAGATTTTATTTAGTATGCATTCGTCGCATTTGGGGTTTTTCGCTTTACATATTCGCCTGCCGTGGAAGATGAGTAGGTCAGCGAATCTAAGCCACTTTTCTCTTGGAACAATCTTCATCAAATCCTTTTCAACCTTGTAGGAGTCCGTTTCTTCGGTTAAGCCAAGCCTCCTTGAAACTCTACGTACATGGGTGTCAACGATTATTCCCTCCAGTATGCCATAGGCGTTTGAGAGAACTATGTTAGCGGTTTTCCTGGCAACGCCCGGCAGACTCAGCAGGTCCTCCATGGTTTTTGGGACTTCAGAATTATACTTCTCAACTAGTATTTGGCATGCCTTCTTAATGTTTCGAGCCTTAGATCGGTAGAAGCTTATTGATCTTATGTCCTGCTCAAACTCCTCTAGGTTCGCATTCGCATAATCCTCGGCTGTCCGATACTTCTTGAATAAATGCTCAGTAACC
>CAZWWD010000127.1:0-2843 GCA_964637155.1 uncultured Candidatus Bathyarchaeia archaeon | reverse complement strand
AGGTTCTTAACATTTTTGAGATTTCAAGAAGATCATCTGATATAAATTTAAGAACATTTAATAGGTCATCTATACGTTTAAGAATATCTTTAACGTCCGGTTCCTCACTCATATTCTTCGGTTACTCCGACATGTTAGAGGAAAATAATAAAGACCGCAAATTTTTCTTTTCTAAACCCATAGAACATTATTTCCACTTCACCTATTTATAATTTCTTAGAACACTCTAATTTTCCTATCATGAAAACATGCCTAGAATTAGAGCTAACCCAGCCACTAACATTTATTTTCTCCTTATCCATGGAAAACAAAATAACAGTTTTTTCTAGACTCTGCATCAATCTTTTTCTATCTTTGAATCCTCTTCAAGGAGATAAGCAAATGGGCATAATGGTTCCTTGAGAAAGCAGAGTTCTGAATAAAGAAAAGAAAATTACAGTTAATTAAATAAGCTGAAAAATTTCTGCGCCAATGTTTAATATTAATGATTTTGGCTTAGAAGAGAATAATGTGGATTCAGAAGAAGTAATCTATTAATGAGAATTTCTTAAGGTATTTCTTTGGAATCCAAAATGGTTTGGAAAGCATATGCGTACCATATCTATCCATAACGTTTCGAAAAACAACGCAATATTCATCGTCAGTCTCCCAAAGAGCCTCCCCTTTTAACCCCCTTATTAAAGTGTACATTCCATCACTATAATTCTTGATTAACTTCACTTTTTTATGTCCTGCACTTCGTGCATTCTTCTTTATTGGCGCCCCACATTTAGGACAAAGGGAGGCGCCCTCTGGAACTATATGACCGCGTATACAAACAGGCATAAATAATGCTCCATTTTGTCACGTAGACATTTATTTAGGATGCATATAAGTTTTGTGTTCTCAACTTCTCCTTATGCTTCCTCCGGTTAGGTTAGGGTGTGCGGAGAGAAATTTATTTCGCTCGTAACGATCGTAAATATAAATGTGGAAGTAAGAGTAACGTCATATCTAAGAGGAACGATGCGCCTCATTATGGGGAATGTTCTCTTTTATGAGGATTATAGGCTCGTCTTCGAATATAATGCGGCTCTTCAATTCTGAGATAAATCGCGTTTATTTTTTCTGCGCTCGATCGCCTCCTGTATCATCTCAACTATACCCATTACTATTATAACTGCGGGAAAACTAAGCCACCAGATTATTACCCTGAAAGGGAGACCCTTTGCTAGTGGCGGTGGGATGAAGTTAGCAAGTTTAGAGGGGATGGTTGCGTCAGGCGGTATCCAAAATGATGCAATATAGACAAATGCTAGTGCGAGAATAGCTACTGGAAACCTTTTCAGCTCCATTAGATCATCCTTGGGTATTTTAACGGTTCTCCGATGGAGTGAGAGAGCGATGAAAACCGAGCTGGCGGCGCTGGCCGCAGTCATGTTAAGTGGGAAGAGAGACATCCCTATGTTTCGAGCAACTACCTCAGGTACTATCGCCAGCCGAAGCGAGAACGGCATGAGAGCAACAAAGAATGTAATCATGAAGTTAGTTATGACAAGAGCGTTGTCGAAGAAGGGAACCATACCGAAAGCTCGGTACGCTTCCATCCAAAAAGTTGCTACCAGCGCCAAAGTTAGAAAGAAGAAAGAGAGCGCTATAGCCATATCGTCTATGCTTTTTATGGCATAATCGGTCAAAGAGTAAGCGCAGAGCCCAAGCGCCAAACCGTAAACTGAATCGCTAATGACACGGCACTTTTTAGTCAGCGCTACTCTCCACTTTTTCGGAGAAGACTTCTCCGATTGACACGCATGCTTTTTCTGTACAGCTTTTATTAAGCCACCAAACATCATCATTAGAATGATTATAAGCCACCAAGAAGTAACCCTAAACGGGTATACTCCTAATACATCCGGAATAATAGTTTCGTACTGGGGCAGATACATTTGTACATACATTTGCGTAGTATCATCAGGTGATATTGAGAGTGAGCAGAAAAATAGAAAAATCATGAAGGGAAAAAGAAACAATCCTCTTTTGAGGTCTCCACGCACCTCCGTTGGTATCCCACGATTTTTATAAAGAACCACAACATTCGCTAGAAAAGCGAATAACATAAGCACCCCCATGATTATTGGGAACATGGTCATACCTATACTTTTGACATTGGGATCCAAGAAGAACATTAACTTAAGAGAGAAGGGCATGAGCACTAAGAATACGATGAAAAAGAAGTTTATTGCCATAAGTACGTCACTATATTCAGCGACTATAAACCGTTTAGACGTATCCCACCAGAACATGCAAACCAAAAAGAATGTAAGGGTGAAATATGAGATTGCGACCATAACATCTTCAAATTCTCTTATTGTAAAACCCGTTAAGGAGTAAGCGCCTAATCCAAGAACTAGACCGAAAACACCGTCAACCATTGTTTCAGCTCTTTCAATAAGAAATACTTTCCACTTCTTCTCTTCAGTAACTTCCCTGCCGCATGTAGGTTTCTTCGACTCCTCCAACTCCTTGACAATCAAGAACAAAGAGTGATTATTAAGATAAAAAGATTTTGAATATGCATCATGTCAATTTGCTTTCTGTTTGGGAAGTCTTTGCAATACGAAGAAAACCATAAATTTGGTGTAACAGGATTTTGAGCGCTATGTCATCATCGTTAGCGAGCTCGCTTTATAAATCCAGACGAGGCATGCTGTATTGTCCGTGAGCCAAGCAATTTCTGATTAGCATACAGACGCGTGAGAAACCAGCATGAAAGCGAAATATTTTATTCTAAACGTTTAAACAAACACACTTTTAAGCTTCGACATCTCATTCTTTCCTAGTAGAGAAATCTTTTATTTTCAACT
>CAZWWD010000126.1:0-2932 GCA_964637155.1 uncultured Candidatus Bathyarchaeia archaeon | reverse complement strand
TTCCGATAGTTTTCATTTTCACAACAGTCGGATATAGTGAGGGATTATTCCTTACGTTAATATTATCTTCATGGCTACTATACTTAAGGAATAAGCATCTGCCCGCGTCTATTTTAGCCGCCGGCGCCTCTTTAGTGAGATGGCTGGGCTCGCTTATAGTTGCGCCCTTTTTTGTAGAGAGTGTTATTCGAAAACGGTTTGGCAGAGCACTATTATACACATTACCAGTCTTATCGCAGATTACATGGTTTTACTATGGGTATTTGAGAACGGGGAACATTTTTGTTGTTTTCGAGGCACAAAAATATTGGAAGAACAGATTATTCTGGAGCCAGTTTGCCGAACCAGCTCTCTTCCAAAAGAACCCTCCATTCTCCTTTAATCTACCATATACTGAGTCATTTATGGGGTTAGCTCTATGTCTACTTGCAATCTTCATTCTCTTTGCAGCTAAAGTTTACGAAATTGACTGGAAGCTAGGAGCATATTTCACCCTCACACTAATCTTCATAATTTACAGCGGAAGCATCATCAGTTATCCAAGATTTTTAAGCTTCATATTTCCACTCTGGTTTCTGTTCAGAATGAAAAGAGACTGGCGTCTGATCCCAGCTTCTCTCACACTAGGATTTCTCAATTTAATAACTGGATATCTTTTCGCTAGATGGGTATTCTTGGGATAACAATGCAATCTCCATCTGGTTCATGAATCCTGAGAAATGCTAGAGAAAACCGATAAATCATTACCCCGCCTATAAGGAGGTTTTCCCATAAGTTTTTCCGTTCGTTTATAAGCAGTATGAAGAGGAGGATCGTAATTAAATTTTTTATGAGCATATTATTTTTGGCTATTTAACGCTGGTTCACTCTTAAATAGGCGGGTTCGCATTATAGTTTGGAGATGTTCACTTGGAGCAGAAGGATAAGAAATCGCTATTTTCCTTTTTAACAGCGTTTTTCATCTACGGGTTTTTAACCAAACTAATCTCTGAAACCTTGCATGAGGTCGGTCACGGAATATTCGTTATGGCTTTCGGCGGAAAAGTACTAAAAATCTTCATTAGTGTTCTTTGGCCTCTTCAGCGTTCATGGATAAGGTGGAGACTACCGGAAAATATTGGAAGCTGGGAGCTCTCGCTCATCTATGCCGGCGGCATTCTTACATGTCTTGTAGTCTCCTTCAGCTTACAAGCCTATCTACATCTAAAGAAGAATCCTTGGATCATATCTCTACCCCTTGCATGGTTAAGCTTTTGGTGTTTTTTGAATGGAGTAGGATACCTAATTTTAGGCGGACTAGTATCCTACGGGGACATTAGAGAACTCATAAAACTTGGATGCTTAACAAACATCAGTTCAATAGTTATAGGATTGATTCTCTTCGCCATAGGCTTCCCATCCCTATCTAAAATCTTCTTCAATGTTTTCTCAGGAAAATTTTCTAAGAGAGGAAGTATGATTGCAAGCATGCTTTTCTGGATGCAGATTCCAGTATATTGCTTCATTTTCCTTTTAAGTCTTTAAAAGAGACGGTGCATTAAGGGTTAATTGGAGAATACTTCGGAGCGAAAAAATAGAAGGATAAGGGGACTAAACCAATGGATATAATACTTTCGATAAAACCTAAATACTGTGAAAAAATTGTAAGCGGCGCTAAAAGAGTTGAATTTAGAAAGAGATTTATCAGCAATGCTGACAAAATAGGATTTGTTTACATGTACGCAACCTACCCAATTAAGAAGATAGTTGGAACCTTCAGGGTAGATTCGGTCGTAAGGGGATCACCAAATGATTTATGGAGAAAATTCAAAAGCATTTCAGGAATAAGCAGAGATGAATTCTTCAGACACTTCGGTTCCGAAAAAACCATCTTCGCGATCAAAATAAAAGACGTTAAACTTTTCAATCCTCCGATCGACCCTAACCTGCTTTTCCCTAATTTTACTTCCCCACGTTCCTTCCAATACATTAAGAACAACGTTCATGGAATCTCATAACAGTTAATAGCATATAATGAGGGGGGAGGGGGTAGTGAAAAAATGCTGGGAAGAATAGGCATAATACATAATATAAAGTTAAATTAACGCCATTAACAGTTTAAATTATTTCAAATAAATTTTAGTGAGAAAAATATTGAACAGAAGCCAAAAATCTTGAAAATATTAAATTCAAAAAATTGAGTTATTAATTGAAAACTTTAGTAATTTCTAAATCAACAAAATATTTCCGAATCTAATTTCTTTAATCATCATCTCGCAATTAATGCGAAAATACTTGGCGGAAGCCTATTCTAAAACAGAAGAAAAATTGATTGGTGCTCCGGCCGGGATTTGAACCCGGGTCCGCGGCTCTCTCCCAGCGAAAGACAATTTTGTCGAGAGGCCGCTATACTTGACCGGACTATACTACCGGAGCATCAGCCATTACCTTTCTAATCTATTTTCAACTCTCCTTATTTTTCTTTCTGATAAGCCTAATTTTTATTGAAATCAGATTCTTTGATTCATATTAATTTTTCTTTAAGAAGCCCATTCCGGAATATTTAGGCATTCCCAGCACAATTTTTCTTCAGCAATTTGGAAGGGAGGCTTAAATATCACCTTTAATTGTCTCTTAATGGGTCTCCATAGGCTTTGAGGAGAAAAAAGATGGAATATGATTAAGTGCACAATATGTGGAGTCAGAGAAGCATTTTACGCTAGGCTCTATTCGGGGGAGAAGCTTTGCCCCAGATGCTTCATTAAATCAATTGAGGATAAAGTTAGAGCAACCATAGCGAGATATAACATGTTCGAGTTTAATGATAGAATAGCAGTTGCGGTTTCCGGCGGAAAGGACAGCATCAGCCTACTACACATACTATCCAGAATCGAAAGAGATTTCCCTAAGGCTTCACTGTGCGCAGTAACCGTGGATGAGGGGATAAAAGGCT
>CAZWWD010000125.1:0-2934 GCA_964637155.1 uncultured Candidatus Bathyarchaeia archaeon | reverse complement strand
AAAATATTATTTCTGTTCCACAATGTGCAAAGAAGGGTTTGCGAGGATCCTCGCAAACATGTAAAAATGGAATAACCATCTTCATCAAAATGCTTTCCTTCTAACAGTTTTTCTCTCCCCGTTTTTTGCATCTAAAATAGAGTAATAATTGTTTATCTCCCATTGACTTTGTCGCAAGGTAATCTTTACCTCATTTCCCTATCTTCCCAAGAAGCAAGTTTATAGATAACCTTATGCTAATAATCACGCTCAGAGCATGCAAACATCCTAAAAAACTCAGTCACAACAATCTTGTTTAAGAGTGAAACTTATAGAAAGTTATATATAGCACTTGATTTCTTCATTAACTAAAGGGGGTTTTGAGAGAAAATGAAAATCTGTAAAAATCTTCTTCCAATATTCTTCGCTGTGATATTAGTAGCATCAGTAATTCCAGCAAGCGTGTTGGCAATAGATTACGAATTATTGCCGGCAACACTTCCAAGAGAAGAAACAGTAATATTCTGGATGCATTATCAAATGGTTGCTCCGGATCTTATGAACCCATTCTTGCCTAGGAACTCTTATAGGTGGCATGGATGCGTCGGTGCAGCCGCGGTTCTAATAATGGTCAACTTTGAGAACGGCACCATAGATGGATATTGCGCGAAGAGCTTCGAGTATGATTCGAACTTTACGACTTTAACTTTCCATCTTCGGCAGGGTGTAACTTGGAGTGATGGGCATCCATTTACCGCTGAGGACGTTGCGTTCACTCTGAATATGCTTCGTACAAATGAAGCGATTCTTGATCCTTACTTTGCAGAGCATATAACGGAAGTGGAAACTCCTGACAATTATACAGTTATCATTCACTTTAATCAGCCAATGCCAAGATTTATCTACGAGTTTGATGAGCTACCTATGGTTCCGAAGCATGTATGGGAGAACGAGGATCCGGCGACATTCAAATGGTCTAGGCCTGAATCAGTTGGGCCTTATGTGCTTGTAAGGTCCACTGAAACTGAACAGATCTTCAAGAGAATTGAAGGAAAATGGTGGGGTGAAGATATCTTTGGACCTGCCCTGCCAAAATATGTGATGTTCAGATATGTGCCTAACGAGTTGTTAGTGGCAGAACTGGCGAAAGACGGTCTTGACATAGCTATGCTTTCCACAATATCCGATGTAAAGCTTCTCAAAAGTTTGAATCCCTACTTCCGCTGTTGGGAGAAACTAGGGTCAGATGAGATTATTACCGGAAAATTCCACACGGTTACAAAGATGCAATTGAACATGGCTAAATACCCGTGGAGTCTACCTGAAGTCAGGAGAGCCATCTCTCTTGCAATAAACAGAACGTTGATACACAATGTTGTTGGTGAAGGTCTTCCTGGAATTGCAGAGCCCAATCCAATAGGAGTGGTTCCACTATACCCATATCACATAGAACACTATGTGAATTACGTTGAGGAAGCAGGTCTCATAGATGAATACGAACCATTAAAATGCGATCCAGAAGAAGCTCAGCAAATACTTGAAAGCCTAGGCTTTACAAAAGGCCCCGATGGCATTTACGTAACGCCAAATGGCACCCGCTTGACCATGGAAATTATAGGTAGAGAAACTGGGCCAACAATAGAAAGAGAAATGGTTGCAGAAATGTTAAGGTCAATAGGAATAGACGCCACCGCCAGAACATACTCGACACAAATATACAATGAAAAACGGAAAATGGGAGACTTTGACGCTATCTTCGAAAACCTAGGATCGTGGCTTGACCCATACTACACCTTCGAACAGTGGCACAGTAAATATTATAAGCCTATCGGTGAAAGAGCCGTAAGGAACTATATGCGCTATAAGAATCCGGAATTTGATGAAATAATTGATGAACTAACGTCCCTACCATATGATCTCACTAATCCTCAATCTAGAGAAGCCTATCTTAGAGCCCAAGAGATTTACTATTCTGATGTCCTTGAAATTCCAATAATAGAGGTCTCCCAATACGCCGTTTACAATGAACACTACTGGACTGGATGGCCCGACGCAGAAAACCGCTATGCTGGATTCGACGTTAACGACTATCTATGCGCCTTAAAAGTATTTAGATTGCAGCCAGCCCAAGCCCCACCAGCTCCAACCTACAATTACGTCATAGTATACGCTGTAGAAAGTGTGCCCGCCTTTACCGGCGTGGATGGTAAAAGCTATGGGCCTTTCGAGAAAGGAGAGGCTATGTACGTGCCTAAGGAGGATGCTGAGCGCCTTGTCTCTGAAGGATTAGCCAGCTATTCTCCACCAGTCGTGGGTCTTGAGGAACTATCTTCAAGCGTTTCAAGTCTAATCGGAGAAGTTACAAGTCTAATCGGAGAAGTTGGTGAAATAAAAAACACGATGACAGAAACGCAAACGGCGCTAACTGACATGATAACTGATATGGAAACAGCATTAGCAGAGATGAGAACATATGTGATGGTATCTAGTGCAATGTCAGTGATCGCGGTTGTGCTAGCTATAGTTGTGATTGCGCTAGTACTAAGGATACCTAAAGGTGAATAATGGCTCCCGATCTTCAAGCCTCTTTTTATTTTTTTAAAGGTATTAATTAAAGAGGAAATCAAAATTGGCTTTATCGGGAAATCTGATAAATGCCTCTGTTCCCAGAACTTGACCTCAACTTTTCTATAGCTCTTATAATTACATCTTCTTGACCAAACCCACGGCTTAGTTATTATTAGAAGCCAATCCAATTTTACCAAATAATAAAATGCCATAAGGGATGCCGAGCGAAAACTCTTCCTTAATTATAAATTCTGTGTGCTCCTAGTTTTTTGCTATCCTTATTGCATGTCCCACTATTAATCCAGCAACTTTAAACTTTTCAGAAATACGTGAGGCTATTTTTCCTAGAAAAGACCATAAGAACTGAGAACAACCCAGCTTTCTTAA
>CAZWWD010000124.1:0-2945 GCA_964637155.1 uncultured Candidatus Bathyarchaeia archaeon | reverse complement strand
CATCAATTCATGGCGCTGTAATGGCTGCGGATTATGCTGCAAAGAGTTTGAGGTAGTTCTAACATTCAAGGAGTGGCTGAAGATAACTAAAACTTACGGTGTCGGCGTCACGAGGGCTGGACTAAATAAGTTCTTTATGGGAAAAAGACCTGACGGTTCATGCATTTTCCTCTATAGGGCTCCTGATGGAAGATGGCTATGCGGATTACAAGAGAACAAACCGCTTGCATGCAAGCTATGGCCTTTCAAGGTTCTCAGCAAACCGAAGTATGGTAATCCGAGGGACGCTGCTTTTGAGTATGGAGGCCAAAGATTCTATGTGTATGTGGATTCCTTCTGCCCCGGAATAATTTGGGGGACGCCATCAATGGAATTGGTTTATAAGGTGATACCTGAATTCATAGAAATAGCGTTGGGGATTAGGCAGAATCAGCTATATTCAACGATGCCTCTGGCGCCGGGCTTTTACATAATTAGAACAAAAAGAGATTATAGGTTGATTTAATTATTGCTAGTGGACTACTGTTTCACTGAAGAATTTTTGTATATGTGACAGAATTCTTGTTTTGCCGACAACTTCGAATTTACCAGTTAACCTTATATCTTCAGATGAGCTGCCGATCATAACCTCGTAGACGCCGGGTTCAACCACAAGCTTCATGTATTGATCATAAAAGGCTAGTTGATCTGCGAATAGAGTGAACGTAACATTTTTCTCCTCTCCGGGCTCAAGAGTTAACCTTACGAATCCTTTCAGCTCCTTTACTGGTCTAGAAACTGATGCAACCGGATCATGGACGTATAGCTGTACAACTTCGTCCCCTTTGAAATCGCCAACATTCTTTATGTTAAAGCTAATGTTAACTTTGTCAGCTGGCCCAATTTTTTCAGGTTCTATGCTAAGTGAGGAGTATTCGAATTTCGTGTAGCTCAGCCCATGCCCAAATGGGTATAGCGGCTTGGCCTTCATGAAAACGTAATCCCTGAAGGATGAGGCTTTTCTGCTGTAGTAGACTGGTATTTGACCTGTATCTTGAGGTATGCTTATTGGCAGTTTGCCTCCCGGATTGTAATCGCCGAATAAGACGTCTGCTATTGCGTTTCCACCCTCTTCCCCTGGAAACCACGCTTCAATTATTGCTGAAGCTTTCTCGGCAATCCATCTTATTGATAGTGGTCTACCATTTACAAGAATCAATATTAATGGTTTATTCAGCTCATGTAACGCCCTAAGGAGATCTTCTTGGACTTTGGGTAATGAGATGCTTGCTCGATCTCTTCCTTCACCCGTTATTGCCGGCAGACGGAATATGCCGGATCTCTCGCCCATAACCGCTATGATAACATCGGATTTTGAGGCTACTTCTAAGGCTTCCTTGAATCCCTCTTTTGATTGCTCATGTATGCTACATCCCTTAGCGAAATATATTGATGTTTTCGGCGAAACCTTTCTTTTGATGGCTTCCAGTATGCTGACTACTTTAACGGTATCCTGCTCATAGCCTAAGTGTAGGGTATGACTGTAGTCGCCTAGGAGACCTCTCGTTGTATCGGCATTTGGACCTATAACCGCTATGCTTCTCACATCCTTCTTTAGGGGTAGGATTCCATCGTTTTTGAGAAGAATTATGGATTCCCTTGCGGCTTTTAGGGCTAGGGCTCTATCTTCCGGCGTGTCAAAGGCTTTTGAGGCTGCTTCAATATTAACGTAGGGATTATCGAAGAGGCCTAGGAGAAACTTAACTCTTAAAACCCTGGCAACTGCCTCGTCGATGGTAGCCTCAGAGATCATTCCTTCCTTAATAGCATTGAGCAGTGGTTCACCATAGCATTTGACCCTAGGTAGTTCTATGTCTATTCCCGCTTCCAGCGCTTGTATAGCCGCCTCCCTTTCGTCAGCCGCGGTATGGTGAAAAGTCTTCAGCATTTCTATGGCTCCATAATCTGAGACAACAAATCCCTTAAATCCCCACTTAAACCTGAGGGTTTCTGTTAAGAGCTCCCTTGAGGCCGCGCATGGCACACCATCTATATCATGATAGGCGTTCATAAGCGAATAGGCACCGGCCACTCTCACCGCGGCTTCGAAGGGAAAAAGAAATACCTCTCTGAGCTCCCTTGGAGGAACGTGGATTGGGGCACAATTCCTTCCTCCCTCCGGAAAACCATGAGCGGCGAAATGTTTAGGTGTTGCCACAATTCCTGAGGATAAATCATCGCCTTGAAGCCCTCTTATGTATGCTACACCCATCTTAGCGACTAGATACTGGTCTTCCCCAAATGTCTCTTCCGTTCTGCCCCATCTAGGGTCTCTAGCAACATCAAGGACTGGCGCTAAGCCTTGATGAGCTCCAATTGCCCTCATCTGTCTTCTAATAGTCGCTGTGATGCTTTGGATTAGATCGGGATCCCAGGTGCTTGCTAAGCCAATGGCCTGCGGAAACGTTGTTGCGCCATAAGCCATTAAACCGCTTAGGCACTCTTCATGTATTATTGCGGGTATGCCAAGCCTAGTTTCGCTAGTAAGAAATCTTTGAATTTCGTTAGCTATTGCGGCTATTTTAGCCGGTTCTTTAGGCGATTCTAGGCTTCCAGCTAAGCGTGTGATCTGCCCAATGCCCTTGCCGATAAGTTTCGATGCTTTTTCCCGTGAAAATCTTCCATCTTCTAAAAGATCTGACGCGGGGACCGAATTTAACTGAGCAATCTTTTCTTCAATAGTCATCCGCTTAATTAAACTCTTAACCCTAGATTCCAGATCGGTAATACTCATAAAAATCCCCCTTTTAGGACGCCCCTCCCTTACCTGAATAAGATAAAGTAATTTAATTATTAATTCATAAAAGACTTATTGAATAATTAGGAAAACATTACTAGCCGAAATAACATTTAGACATAAACTTTATAACAATAGTATGCGCAAAAAATAATGGTTGAGTCCCCTC
>CAZWWD010000123.1:0-2971 GCA_964637155.1 uncultured Candidatus Bathyarchaeia archaeon | reverse complement strand
AGGAGAGGTTTTAGTTAGGGTTAAAGCCTGTGCTATATGCGGCACAGACCTAAGAATATTCCGCGGCAAAAAGAGGGTTGATGTTCCAATAACCGGGCACGAAATATCCGGAGTAGTTGAGGAAGTGGGTGAGGGCGTTGAGAATATTTCTGTCGGTGATAGAGTAGTTATTGAAACCGTGGTTGGATGTGGTGAATGCGATGCCTGTAAAAGAGGGGAAGAGAATCGTTGTAGGCGAAAATATAAGGCAATAGGCTACCAGTATAATGGTGGTTTCGCTCAATTTATTCTCATACCACGGGAAGCTGTTAAGCAGGGATGTGTAATCAAAATACCTGATAATGTTTCTTTTGAGGAGGCCGCTATTGTTGAGCCTTTTTCATGTGTGATCAACGGTTGGTATCCATTTAAGAATAGAGATCCCGGGTTTACAACCGTTGTTATAGGGGCTGGAATAATAGGCATGCTCCATGTAGAGTATGCTAAGCAGCTGGGTTCAAGAGTCATCCTTGTCAATCGCTCAGCTCCAAGGTTAATATTGGCCCAGAAAATTGGTTTACCCGCCGACGAGTTTGTTGATGCAAGCGAATGTGACCCAGTTAAAAAAGTTAAAGAGCTAACAAATGATTTGGGAGCTGACGTTGTGATATGCGCTGCCTCCTCTAAGGAAGTTCAAAGAGAATCTCTTGAAATGGCTGGAGTAGATGCCGACATAAGTTTCTTTGCAGGCTTACCTAAAGACGATCCCTACACAACGCTTAACACAAACCTGATACACTACAACGAACTCCACATTCACGGGGCTAATGGATCCAACAGAAAACAGTATTTGAAAGTCATAGATCTAATAGCATCTGGGAAAGTTAACGTCAAAAAATTTATAACTCATAAGTTCCCGTTAGAAAAGATTACGGAAGCCATAAGAACGCTTGAAGATAGAAGATTAAACGCCATAAAAGTAATAATTGATCCGTGGATGTAACGTTAGTCTCATGGAAAATAAACCATTACTCTACCCGGCTTAGTTCTCGCCTCTCCCTCCTCAGTGTCAGCGTATCTAAATGCTTCAGTTAAATCTTTCTCGCTTTTAATTATGAATTTTCTATCCGAGATTATCCGCTTAACTCTATCTCGAACTTCAGCTGACTTCAGCAATTCTAAGGCTTTAATGTAATGTTTCATTCTGCTACGTGTAGAACCCTTAAAGGTTAACCCTTTATTCACTATCTTAGTTACTTCAACAGGCACCTCACCCTTTGATATTCCAATTAGAATGCATCTGCCACCTGGCTTAAGGAGGTCTATAGCCTCCTTTATAGTGACTTTATGCGCTCTTCCGCCGACAGCTTCAAATGAAACATCGATAGTTCCGTAAATGCTACTTAACTTTGTGGTTTCCTTTATTGAATTTATCGTGGAAGCAAAATCTTGAGCTAGAGAGAGCTTTTCATCAATAATACCGATCATATATAATCTATCAGGTGGAATCCCACCAACGTGAGAGATAACTAAGGTCAGAAGGTAACCTATCGTCCCGTCACCTATAACGGCGACGGAATCAGCTAAATCAAGGTTAGCCTCTTCAAAGGCATTTAAAACTATTGAAAGTGGCTCAGTTAATGCTGCCACTTCCACCTCCACTTCTTCAGGAACCGGTATTACACGTTCTTCAGGATATAGAAAGAGAGTTCTCGCCAATCCATCAGCCGTAGCAGCCATGTACCTTGCATTCTGACATAAATTTTCTTTACCATCTCTGCAGGAATAGCATTTACCGCAAGGAATCATTGGATTAACAACAACCTTGGTCCCAGCTTTCAGCTTAGATCCTTTTCCAGCTTCAATTACTTCTGCAACGCCCTCATGTAGCAGGCACATTGGCAATCTGGCTTTAAGCTTTTCAGGCTCTTTCTCTCCCTTAAAATATAAAATTTCGCTTCCACATATTCCAGCTACGATCGGTTTTAGCAAGAGAAATTTCTCAGGAATCTTCTCTATAACTCTCTCTTTCGCGACGAATTTAAACGGTTCAACCAAATAAAACTCTTTTGCAACGTATTTCACAATAGAAAACCCTCCACAGAACAATCTTTAAATATTATCTCATTAACTCACTAAATTAGGTTTCACTCTCTTATTGGAGGAGGAATAGCTATTAAAGTCTGAGTCTTAAGGACGCCCCTTATGTTTTGGATCTTCTCAATTATTTTTCCAAGATTCTCCATTCTCTCAAACTCAACCTGAATAATATCGTCGAACTCCCCAGTCACAGCATAAGCCTCTCTAACTCCCTCAATTTTAAGTGCAGCTTCAGCCACCTTCCATATCATGCCGGGTTCAGAATTCACGAGAACATAAGCCTTCATTCTTCTTCGCCGAGTATTAGGTTTAATCTCAAAATATAAAAACTTTTTACTACACCCCGTCTATTCTGGAGCTAATTAAAAATCTGTTTTTAAGTAAATGATTATTCTCAAAAATTTAACGGCTCAGACTATTGAAAATACTCATGCTTTCTTCATGGGCCTCAGTAACGAATTTTAAACCCTCCTCAAATCTGCCAAGTCTCAATAGGGTTTCTCCTTTTTCAAGCTTTTCTATGGCTCTGGTTGCTAGATCCGGTTTGCTTCGTCGCAGTATTCCATTTATGGCTTCCTTAGCCAGAAATATGATTTCATCAACCATTCCATACTTCATGTAGGGTAAGACTCATAATAAAATATTTTTTCAGTTAAACTAGAAAATGGTTGAGGCTTTAATCGAGCAATCCTTTCGCCCTTCATCCTAGCCTCCACTAATGCCACGTCTAGATTGTAGCGTGTAACTGATAGAGGACTTATTGGGCGAAAACCTAACATGATGAGTCATCGGCAGATGTCTCGCAAAACAATATGCATCCCTTCCCGGTTCCCAGCTACCGCTAAAGCTGGTTTCCCATTCTCTCCATAATATCTCATTCTATCCACAAAGT
>CAZWWD010000122.1:0-2979 GCA_964637155.1 uncultured Candidatus Bathyarchaeia archaeon | reverse complement strand
TACCATTAGGTAGCACCGGAACCTTCGCTGGAATATACGAATATTTCTCAAGATTTTACCCTAAAACGAAGATTATCGGCGTCCAGCCAACCAGAGTCCATCATATACCCGGCGTGCATCATGTTGTGGGAGACTGCAAATGGAGTCCGGAAATCTTTGGATTAACAGATAAAAGAATGATAAAAGTCTTGACGGTGGATGATAAATCCGCCTACCAGGCGCTTATGGAGCTGGAAACCAAATACGGCGTCCACGGAGGACCCTCAACGGGAATGATTTTTGCAGCCCTCAAACAGGAGCTAAACAATATTGGCGACGGCAGCAACATCCTCATGATATCGGCTGATAGCTCATGGGACTACCGGGAATGGAACATGAAGATTCTAGCTGAATTGAAAGATGAGATTAGTCCCTCTGAAAGAGAGATCCTTAGCAACTATATTGAAACCCTCAAAAGGAGAAAGAATAGTGAAGCAAGAATAATGGCCATCAAAAACATATATAAGCCTTCATGCAGGGGTGAAATCTACACCTTAAAAGAGTTTGAGAAGATCCTATCGCATATGTAGAGGAATCAGCGGCTCAGTAATCGCGAAGAAAAACCATTAAGCGATGAAATTTCAGCTACATCTGCCGACGTAGCCAGCCTCGAACCCGCTTCCTCATGCAAGCTTCTGAGCAGAATACATACAGTTTGTTCACGTAGCAAGTCTTCCTAGTTACGGGTTTCCCCCGAATGAGCTTACCGCAGACCTGACACCGCAAAATTTATCACCAATGAAAACTTAATGAATATAACAGCCTTATAAAACATTGTGGAAATTCCTAAAAAGAATCCTTAGATAATGCCTCTTTCTCAAGCCTATTTTTCGCATACTGGAACTTAATAATAATCAAAGTTCCACGGTGAATTTTATGTAGTTAAAGAAATTTTTGTCCGGAATCCCACCCTTCTCTTTCGCTAGGACTACCATCACCACCAAGGCGAGGGGATATAAATCACCTGTATAGCCCTCTAAGCCTTAGTGGTTCATGGATTACTGGTGTTAGAGAGCCCTTTTCCACTATGAATTCCACCTGGCCGTTTTAGATTCTTTTTAATCTGCACTCTGCCAGCCCTATCCGCTTCGGATGTAGAATAAAGCTTTCCAGGTTGTCTGGAATGAAGCCTGCGATGCGACTAAACTGATGAGGGCTTTAACATAGTTTCCAACCAGAACAACCTGCCCCCACCTATAACCTCCGTTAAGGCCTTAGCCAAGGCATAACTATGAACATGATGCAATCTGGCTATTTCAGCTAAATCCGCCTTCGACTCCACCGTCGAGAACCCCCATTCATCAGACTAATTGGTAATTCTCAATTTTCTCTCAATCATTAATCTTTTTATAATTGTGCCCATCAATCTCTCGGACTTTGGAGAAGAGATTGCGGAAGTATTAGCTTAACCCGAAAGGATACTTTATTTATTATAAAAAAATCTGAAGATGGGAAGGAAGAAAGATAAACTTTTGGCCATTACTTTGGGTGAGCCTTATGGAAAATCCTCTGGGAGGGCTTCCATGTGAAGGTTCATGTTGTTGCTTATGGTGGAACTACAAGCGGAGGTTACTGACTGCCATTGGTTTACGCTGAGAGAACTGTTAAAAATAAGTCTAAGGAATGAATGGCGAAAGCAGCTTGCTTGTCCCTTAACTGCGGATCTAGCTAAATCAACTAAAGCTTGGAAGATAAAGTCTAAAACCAGCCGGGTTCAAATCTCGGGATAATCTCTTTTTCTGTTAGAAATCTATCAGGTGATTACGCCTAATTCTCTTAATTTTCTGATTCCCATCATGGTAATTGAGTACGAAGTTTCCCGATTTTTATGCTTTAAAACGTATCTCTCCGGCCGTCTCGCTAATTTTCTTAATGTTTTTCTTGCGAGCCCTCTGAAGTGGGGTTTAAAACGAGAGAGGACGGCTTGTTCAGGAACATGCGCATGTACACTTCCGTTACATGCTTCCCATAGCGCAACTAAAACAGCAATTTCTTCATTTGTCAGAGGTTTTTCTCTCGTTTTCTTCCACAACCTTTTTACTTAGCAAATGATATTATGCTTAGCATTAACACAATAAATATATATGCGAAGTATTTAAATATTACCGTAGTATCATACGTAAATACGTAGTTGAGAAAGGAAAAGTGAAAAGAATTATGTTTGGAATAGGAAAAATAAGGTTTTATAAGAAGTCCGGTGCGAGGCTTTATATACCGCAGAAGGTTATCTCTGACCCTGCTTTTCCCTTCAAAGACGGCGATGTCGTTAAGATCGAGTTTGGAAACGACTCGTTAATACTGAAGCCTGTGGAATGGTGGGAGATGCTTGATTGGAAAGCTATGCCTCGCGTATTCGAGAAGCTCCCAGAGGATCTGAAGAAAAAGATTAAGGCAGCAAACCTTATCTAAATCTCTTACCCTCCCTTTTTCTGTCTTCATTACGTAACCAAATTTGCAGTATAAGTCAACTGCAGTCCTCATAGAAGACGCCACAAAAAATTTCAGCTCTAACGTACATCTTCTAAATAGATTTTCACTAACAGAGCCAAAAACTTAAGTATACAGTATATGTTTGTATACAAAAGGAAATGTCCACAGAAGTTTTGTCCGTAAGAATAAGAATAAGAAAAGAATTAAAGAAAGAAGCCGAAAGATTAAACATTAACGTGAAAAATGTTGTGGAAAAAGCCTTAGCTGAGGCAATAGAGCAGGCCAAAAGAAAAAAGCTCAGCGAAGCAATTAACACATTACTGCTGGAAATGGGGAAATCTCTGAAGATGAATGGGTGAGGGCTGTAAAGGAATGCCGCAGAGAACGCTAGAAGCAATGTTAGACGCCTCCGCACTTTATCCACTGTTAAAGAGGCTGGGTGAAAAAGCAACATCCCTACTAACAAAACTAGCAATCCTCGACCTAACCAAATATGAACTAGGAAACGCT
>CAZWWD010000121.1:0-3032 GCA_964637155.1 uncultured Candidatus Bathyarchaeia archaeon | reverse complement strand
GGTCCGCATTAGTTGTGTCCGCAACAGGAGGTCAATGCTTCATTGGGAGGCTGAGGCGCCTCCTTTTATCTGCATTGACGCCGCCGGTTGCGGACTTCGATATATAGCTTCATTATTTCATACATAAATACTTTTTGCCCCTTTTCAATAAAGCTTATCAGTTGATGAAGGCTAATATTTTAGGTGTTGTTGAGCGGTTTAAGAGAGGGTTGTTGATGAGTGTTCCCGACGCTATTCGTGAGGTTTTGGAGCCGTTTGTTGAGGATTTGAAGGCACGTGAGGTTATTTTTGGTATAGGTTTGTTTGGTAGTTGGGGTCGTGGTGATGCTGCATCAGGTAGTGACGTTGATTTATTGATCGTTGAGAGTAGAGATTTCGATTACGAGTATACGGAGAGAATTGAGTTAGAGAATAATCTTTTTGTGGACTTAAATTATGTGCCGAAGCGGTGGATAGCTTATAGGGTTCCACCTGAATTGGATCAAAAACTATATGAGCTGCAGATTTTGTTTGATCGCGATAACTCTTTGACGAGGGCTAAGAATTTGATATCGAAAATCTACTGGAAGCCTGAGAGGGTTGATATTAGAACTGAGGCTCATCTTGTTGAGGCTGATGCGTATCTAAGCCGAGCGAGATTAGCTCTCAACAAGGGTGATTACCGAAGCGTAAAAGTTAACTCTATTAGGGGCTTCCGATCCCTAATGAAAATTCTGACGGAAATAAGTAAAAACCTCATTTTAAATAGTTCTTTTGTGGGGAATCTTGAGTCATTATCTAAGAGCTTAGGCATGCAAAGCCTCTATGATGATTACATTGATCTTATGGGATTATTTGATGTTGATGAAGCTAATGCTCAGTCAATGCTTAATTCACTATCGTCCGCATGGAAGGAAATGATAAATTTCATCGAATCCAATCTTCCCCTAGCCGGAAATTTACATCCCAGCGTAAGAGCCAAACTCAAATATTATGGGCGTGAAAGCTTCCTTAAGGGTTTAGTTGCCCGAGTGAACTCGCTTATAGAGGAGAGCGAGCCTGCTGAGCCAGCCCACTACATGTTTCACACATTAGCCAGCATGCTTGAAAATTACGCTTTTCTAGTTTCAGTTGTTGATGGCGTAAGATTCGATTATGCAGCCATCCTAAAATACTTAAGTGAATCCAAGAGCTCACCAACCAAAGTATACGAGGAGTCAATCAACGTTTTAGGTGTTAGGGAAGTTTCGAACCAAGAAGCTGAAGAAACCCTCAAAATAGTGACTGAATCAGCCAAAACTATTCGGCAGAAAAGAAAGGACCTAATATCCCGCTTCATAGGCTAAATCGAAAAACTTCCCCCATAGCAGATCAGAAACAAAAAAGAAATAAACCTCCCCTAATCTAACTAATAATGAATATTGCTGAGATGCGTGTGTGAAGCCCGGTGGTGTAGCGGCCAAGCATGGCGGGCTCTGGACCCGCTGACGGGAGTTCGAATCTCCCCCGGGCTACCATTACATGTGGATAAAACATGGTTTAGATTCTTCTGACGGCAAATTTTTAGGTTAAATTTAATAATGGAAAAAATACTTGAAAATTAAGAAATTATTTAATGTTAGAAATATAGATAAAATTCTATTTTTCCTCAGCTATTTTTCACCTACCCCCTCCCCTCTAGGTGTCGACTAGGTGGTTGTTAAGTTTATTAATTCTTTGATTTTGTGGATTTCTATTAGGTTGCTTGCATGTTTTAGTGTTGTCCTGAAGGCGGCGGTGAAGAGCACGGTGTCGTTTTCGTGTATTAGGTGCATTGAGTGGAGTTTTCTTGCAACAGCCAATATTGGATCTCTTTCTCCACGGTAATCTATGCAAACTGGATAAACATTGAAGACGAGTTCAAGCTGCTTTTTCACTCTTTCTTCTGGTGTAACGGCTATTATTGGCTGTGCTACTCTGAACCTAGCGATCATCCTCGCCGTGTAGCCTGACCTAGTTAATGTGACCACTTTATTGATGGGCATGTCTCTGCATATTTTTTGAATGGCCTTGCTCACGGCACTTGAAATATTAATAAATTTTTCTTCTTCCACATGGCTTTTCACTGATGTTTCAACTTCTCTCGCTATTCGAGCCATCATCAAAACTGATTCCACCGGATATTTACCTATTGAGGTTTCCCCTGAGAGCATAACGGCGTCTGTTCCATCCAATATTGCGTTAGCTACATCACTAACTTCAGCCCTTGTCGGATTCGGCTGATAAATCATGGATTCAAGCATCTCCGTGGCTGTTATAGCAATTTTACCTCTCTGATTGCATTGTTTAATCATTTTCTTCTGGACTAAAGGAACCTTCTCAAGTTCTATTTCAACTCCTAGATCTCCTCTCGCTATCATAATGCCCTCAACAGAATTCAAAATCTCCCCAAAATTTTCGAGTCCCTCAGAATTCTCGATTTTAGCGATAACTGCCCCCTTAAATCCATTGGAATTCTCCCTAAAAGCATCAACATCTTTTTTGCTTCTTGTGAAGGAGAGAGCTACATACTCAATGTCATGTTTCTTTGCAAACTCTATGAGCTTGAGATCCATTTCCGAAAGAGGGGGAACAGAAAGCCTTTTATTAGGTATATTAACTCCCTTCCCATCCGATATTTCTCCATCGCTCATAAAGAGTAAATGAAGGCTACCGCCCCTTTTTTCGATCACCTGTGTTTTAATTCTGCCATTATCAATGTATATTTTATCCCCGATATCTATCTCATCATAGAAATCGTGGTTAAAACTAATCTCTTCATGATTAAAACCGACTTTCACAATTTCCCCCTTTCGAATGAACCGTTTCCCACCCGTCTTAAGCCTAATTTCCGGACCCTTAATATCAACTATTATCGGGATCTCAGCTACTTTCCGAACATTATTTATAATCAGCTTATACTGATTAACATCGCCGTAGGCTGCGTTTATCCTAGCGCCGTTCATTCCAGCCCTATACATCTCTTCCAGGGTTTCTCTCGAGAGAGAAGCTGGGCCTATGGTGCAGATGATTTT
>CAZWWD010000120.1:0-3126 GCA_964637155.1 uncultured Candidatus Bathyarchaeia archaeon | reverse complement strand
TGCCTAATGGATGTTCGATTGATGGGGGAAGATATCTGCCGAACGCCCCTGTCCTTAATGGATCAGATTCGCCGAACCTCACGTAGTTTATCGGAGTCTCTATTAGAGCTAGGAAAACAAGCGTTACAATAAGCGCGAAGCCTATTTTCAACTTGTAATTGTACCTGAGATATTTTTTAATGGTTGCTCCAATTTTGATTATTTTTGACATCTTATTCCATCTCCCTTATTTTTTAGGAGGAGGTGTAAGTTACTCTGGGATCTATGAATGGGTAAATCAGATCTATTATTAGGTTTGCTGTTAGCACTGCGATTGAGGATATTATGACTATTCCAAACGCCGTGTTATAGTCTAGGCTGTTTATGGCTTTGATGAATAGGCTGCCTATTCCCGGATACCGGAATATCCATTCCACTAGGAATGAACCGCTGAATATGAAGCCTAATGACATGCCTAATCCGGTTGATTGTGGGAGCAGAATATTTCTGAGAACATACCGGTTTAAGATTCTTCTCTTCTTTAATCCTTTTGCCTCAGCAAATGCCAAGTAATCTTCACCTAAGATTAGGATTACCAGCGACCTTGTGGATATTATCCATCCGCAGGCGGAAATTACAATAATGGATAAGGATGGGAGAAACCCATGCACTATTAAATCCCATAGAAAGGCAATGTTAAGTGAGGGGGTTATACCTGGGGAAAAAGCATAGCCGGTTGGAAGAACCCCTAGGAAATAGCCGAAGAAGAGAACTAGTAGTATGGCGAAATAGTAGTATGGTGCCTGAGACATATACAGAGATAATGTAAATAGAAATGTACTGGTCTTTTTCTCCCGATACCATCCTATAAGGGTTCCCGCAATCAAGCCGATGACCCATGAGATTATAGTTGATATTCCCAGCAGCCCGATCGTCCATGGTAAAGCTTCTAGGATAAGTTTTTGCGCGGGATCCGGGAAAGAAAGGAAGGATACGCCTAGATTTCCGTGGAGAATTAATTCCCTCATATAACAGACATATTGGGTGAATAGATCCTTATCTAATCCAAATATTTCTTTATATTTAGCTATTATTTCGCTTGTTCCTGAGATTACATAACCGTATCGTTGCTGCATCATAAGAAAGTATAGGGTTAGGGGGTCACCGGGCATCAGCCTGAAAAGGAAGAAGATAACGGTTAATATAACGAAAACTTGAACGACGTATATGATTATTCTCCTTACGAGATAGTAGAGGACAGGTTTTGATATTTCAACCAATACTTTCACCATCACATATATGTTTCCTTAATAATTATCTTTATAATGTATATTTTTATTCCCCCGTTCAGAATTGGGGTTTGCAGATTCAATGTTTTTGGAGGCGTACAAAAAGCAGGAAACTTTTCTTCCGGATTTAACATTAATTGTAGGCGGGATTTTTCGTTTGCAATCTTCAGATGCATAGGGACATTTCGCTGAGAAAACGCAGCAGTTTTCTGTTCTAAGTTTTCTGAGGGAGCCGCCGACTGTTAAATCTAGCTTATCTTGCCATCGGGAATCTGGGTCGGGTATAGCTATTGAGTCTACCAGAAGCTTAGTGTAGGGGTGTAGTGGATTATCAATTAGCTCGCCTGCGGGGCCCTCTTCCACGATTCTTCCATTGCATAACACAAGTATGTTGTCGGCTATGTAGCTGGCTGTGTTGAGGTCATGGGTTACATATATGCATGAAACCCCATATTCATCTCTGAAGCGTTTGATGTGATCTAGAAATATTGCCTTTAGGGAGGCGTCTATCATAGATATGGGCTCATCAGCAACTATGAGTTTAGGTTTAATTAGGAGAATACGTGCGAGTAGAAACCTTTGTCTTTCGCCTCCGCTGAGCTGGTATGGATATCTGCCGAGAAGGTCGCTTCTCAACCCTATATCTCTCATGCATTTGTGGATAAGCCGGCGGGCTTCATCTTTGTTTGAGGCCAGCTTAAACTTTTTTACAACAATTTCCAATACGCGGTCTATCCTATAAAATGGGTTGTAAACGCTGTAGGGATCCTGAAATATTGGCTGAACCTCTCTGAGAAACTTCATTCGCTTCTTTTTAAGCCATACTTCTATTTTTTCGCCTTTATATAATATTTCACCGGATGTAGGAGAAAGCAATCCTAATGCGAGCTTCGCGATGGTGGATTTTCCGCTTCCGCTTTCGCCTACAATGGATGTTATTGTCGGTTTATCTGAGGGAATTTTAAACGAGATTGAATCAATAGCTTTTATCCTTCTTGATATTAATCCTAAGCCGCCTCCCATCTTAAATTCCTTAGTCACGTTCTTAAATTCAAGTAGGGGGGAACTCATTTTCATCACTACTCGTAGAGTATGCATGAAACATATCTTTCCGAATTGATTCTTTTCATAGGAGGCTCAATTTTTTTACATTTTTCTGATGCGAGGGGGCATCTTGGATGGAATCTGCATCCTTTCGGCCATTTAAGGGGGCTTGGAGCGATTCCCGGTATGCCTTTAATGTTTTTCATTCCTCTTCTCGGAATAGAAGCCAATAGGGCTTTAGTGTATGGATGTAGGGGGTCTTTATATATGTCTCGAATTGGGCCTATTTCCACAATTTTTCCAGCATACATGATGCTCATTCTGTCAGCCACCTGCGCGTGAACCGCCATATCGTGGGATACTAGAAGTATAGTTAGCTGATACTTTTCTTTCAGATCTCTTAGGAGCTGCAGTATGCCTTTCTGTACAACCACATCTAGGGCTGTTGTAGGCTCATCCGCCACTATAACCTGGGGGTTAAGGGCTAGGGCTGACGCGATTATCACCCTCTGCTTCATGCCCCCGCTGAGCTCGTGTGGATACATGTTCATAACTTCTTCGGGGAGACCGACCTCCTTAAGTTTTGAAGCTGCAAGCTCCACGGCTTCATCTTCGCTGAGATTTGTGTGGTCTAGGATCGCGTCGATCACCTGCTCCTTAATTTTGAGAACAGGATTCAGGGAGTTCATGGCTCCCTGGGGCACGTAGGCGATTTTAACAAACCTGATCTTCTGAAGTTCCTTTTCAGGCATTTCAAGGATGTTTTTACCCTCAAATATTACTTCGCCGCCAACAATATATCCCGGCGGCTTCA
>CAZWWD010000119.1:0-3135 GCA_964637155.1 uncultured Candidatus Bathyarchaeia archaeon | reverse complement strand
GTTCTTGTGGATCTCAGCGGAAAATTATCAACCTACGGGGAAGACATAAAAGCAGGATACGAGGTAGCTGAAGAGGATGTAAATGCTTTTCTAGAAAAATCAGGAGCTGAGTGGACTCTTAGGCTAATATATGAGGACTCTGAGTCATCGGCTGATACAGCGCTTTCGAAGTTTGAATCCTTCATTGGGCAGGGAATAAAGATAGTTCTTGGTCCAATGATGAGTCCACAGTGTGCCTCAGTTAGGTCCCTCGCAGAGGCAAATGATGTTCTCTTCATAAGTCCATCTGCAACTGCTGTAACATTAAGTATTCCAGATGACAATCTATTTAGATTCTGCGCCATTGATGATTTACAAGGACCAGCAATAGCCTCAGCAATATACTCGACAGGAATCAGATACATAGTTTCCGTTTACGTATCTAACGATTGGGGAGTAGGTTTAGATGCTTCAGTAACAGAAAAGTTCACCGCTCTAGGCGGAACAGTACTAGAACATATTCCTTATCCTCCTGAAACTATTGATTTCACCCCCATTGTGGAGAGCATCAACAACGTCATTCAACAAGCAAAAGGCGATGGTGTCCTGCTGAATGAAATAGGCATTTTCTCAGCTTCTTATAGAGAAATACTACAAATTTTCGCAGCGGCTTCCAACTATCCCGATCTCACAAAAATTAGATGGTTTGGAACCGATGGAACAGTTATGATTCCAGAGCTAGCTGATCCTGAAGGGTATCCAACCGAAACGGAGTTTGCATTAAAAACAAACTTTACAAGCACTATGTTTAGGATACCTGAAACTAGGGCATATAGACATGTGAGGGAAAGAATAATTGAGAAGCTAGGTAGGGAACCCACGATCTACGCATACCCTGCTTACGATTCGGTTTGGGTTGTCGCATTAGCCTTAGCCGTTATAAACGAGTATGATGCAATGAAAGTTAAAGAAATACTGCCTGAGGTTGCCGGCTCTTACTATGGTGCTATCGGGAACATAGTCCTAAATGAAAACGGCGATTTGGCGATGGCGGATTACAGCTTATGGCGCCCCGTTAAAACTGATGATACGGTTGAATGGAAGGAAGTCGGCGTTTACTATTCTATGAGGGATACGGTTGAATGGAAGGAAGGTTAAGTTCAACTATAAAATCTCCACTTATTTTTATCAAAATACTTAAAATAGCAATCTAAATATTTGAAAAAGGTTGTTTGCGGGATTAAATATGGACAAGAACACAATCCTAGTCACGAAAGGACTCCTAAAAAAATTCGGGGATCTCACGGCAGTTAATAATGTTGATATGGAAATTAAGAGAGGAGTATTCGCTATTCTCTTTGGACCTAATGGAGCTGGAAAAACCACGCTGGTGAATCTTATTAGTGGATACCTCAAAAAGGACGGGGGAAAAGTTTGGTTTGATGGAAAAGACATAACCAATCTCTCAGCAACCGAAACCTTCAAGATGGGATTAGCGAGAAGCTTTCAGATCCCGAGAATATTCCCCAATCTTACCGTACTGGAAAACTTATTAACAGCGGTGGAAAATCCAGGCGAAAGCTTCATAAAAGCACCCTTCAGATCCCTTTGGAAAAAAGAGGAAAGAAGGAATGTTGAAAAAGCTTTTGACGTACTTAAAATGATAGGCTTAGAAGATCAGTGGGATAAGCTGGGCGGCGAACTGAGTGGAGGGGACACAAAGCTTCTGGAGATTGGAAGAGCTCTCATGAGTAACGCTAAGATGCTTTTATTGGATGAGCCAATAGCTGGCGTTAATCCATCATTCTCCCACATATTGCTTGAGCGCCTAAGGAAAATAAGAGATGCACGTAACCTCACAATTTTAGTGGTTGAACATAGATTAGATATAGCTCTCAAATATGTAGATTATGCGTATGCAATGGCGAATGGAAAAATAATTTGTGAGGGAGACCCAAAAGAGGTTATTGAAGCGCCGGAGGTTATTGAAAGCTATCTTGGTGAAAAATATCGGATAAGGTGAATTTAATGCTTGAATTAAAAAATGTAAACTCCGGATACGGTAAACATCAAGTACTCTTTGACATCTCCATGAATATGAAAGAAGGCGGAATAATCATTATTGTTGGGCCAAATGGCGCTGGAAAAACAACTCTCTTTCGAACCATAATGGGGCTCACAGACATATATTCTGGAACGATAACCTTCAATGGCTACAACATAACTAGTATGCAAACAAATAGGATAGTGAGGCTTGGAATTTCCTACGTTCCTCAACGAAGCAGCTTTTTTGAAAATCTTACAGTAAGAGAAAACCTTCTTTTGGGAGGTTACCTATTAAATGAAGATGAGCGTCATTCTTTAATGAAGGAAGTTCTAGAGCTCTTCCCAGTTTTAGCAAGAAAAGATTACATCGATAGAAAAGCAAGTAAATTGAGTGGTGGAGAGAGGCGGATGTTAGCGATAGCTATGGGACTCATGAAAAAACCTAAATTACTGCTACTGGATGAGCCTACTGAAGGTTTAATGCCAAAGCTTACAATAGAAGTGTATGAAAAAATAAGAGCAATTCACGAAGAAACTAACACTCAAATAGTAATGACGGCGGAAAAGGCGGAGTTAGCCTTAAATATTGGAGATGAGGCTTTCTTACTCGTTAGTGGAAAGATAAGTGATCATAGTTCAACAAAGGAAATGTTAAGCGATCCTAGCTTAAAGAAAAAATATTTTGGCATATATCCGAGTGAATAAATATGAACTCCATATCTTCTATTACAGTTACAGTTTTGGTGGATAACACCACACACTATGAAGGGCCGATTCTAGCGGAAAATGGCATTTCTCTACTCATTGAGGCTAAAAGCGAAGACCTCTCCACTAGAATATTATTTGATACCGGCTTAACTGGCGATTCCTTAATCCAAAACGCTAAGGAATTGAAAATAGACCTCAGTGCAATCGATGCAATAGTGATTAGCCACAATCATTATGATCATACTGGAGGCCTTCTTAAAGTTTTAGAGAAAATTAATAAACAAACGCTGATAATTATGCATCCTGATGTTCTAAAACCAAAGTATGCTATACTTCCAAGCTTGGGGATAAAAAAGCTAACATATACTGGCCCTCCCTTCCAGTGGAGGAAAGTTGAAGAAA
>CAZWWD010000118.1:0-3248 GCA_964637155.1 uncultured Candidatus Bathyarchaeia archaeon | reverse complement strand
GGATTAGCGCAGATCATAGCGGGTCTCCTTGAAGCTAAAAATAGAAATACGTTTGGCACGGTGGCCTTCACATCCTACGGTCTCTTCTGGCTGTCTTTCGTTGCCATAAAAATATTGCCATCGCTAGGTTTAGCTCCTGAACCCTCCGCGATAGCTATCAGCGCTTACCTCATAGCTTGGGGAGTATTCACCGCCCTACTGACGGCTGGAACCTTTAAGTCTCCTAGGACTCTGCAACTGGTTTTCATAACTCTAACCATTCTATTCTTCCTCCTTTCAATCGGCGATCTAACTGGAAGTGCGAAAATAAGGGTAATCGGTGGACTCGAGGGAATCTTATGCGGATCCCTAGCCATCTATCTAGCAGCAGCCGATATACTCAATGAAGTCTACGAAAAGAAGATCCTGCCAGTTTAACCATCAGCCCAAAAACAAGTAAAATGCAATCCCCAATTTTTATTTTTAAGTGAAATTTTTGGATGAAAAATCTATTGTAAGGAGATAGTTTAATTTCCTAAAGGCATAGTTTACGCTGTTAGTAATCGGCCCTTACGTTTTTCTATGTAGCGGGATGTTGTGCTTTTCCTTGAGAAATATGAATCCCATACCTAGAAGCCAACCTAAAAGAACAATCATTGTTGCCGGAAAACCTTGAACTCCAACTTTCATGTTGAGCATCAGTATTTCGAAGATGAAGAGAGCGATGCTTATGGTTGCCGCCGTAATTAAGCCTTTTTTCCGACCATACTTGGATGCTGTCTGAGCTGACAGTAATCCTGATAGGAATATATCGCCTAAACCCAGCGCCGTAAGCCTATAGGAAGGGTAGGTTGGGAGAATGAGAGCTATTGGCAACTGTAGACTAATCATCTTACTAGCGGCTTCTACCATATATCCAGTCCAAAATACTTGAACAACGTCCATTATCATTAGTAGAAGCGCGAAAGCTATCGTTACTCTCCATGAGAATAGGGAATTCAAATATACGATAACCATTATCGAAAATAGGGCTGCAAAGACGTTCATTATGAAAAAATTTTTAATCAACAGATAAGATGCTATGAAGATTATAGGCGGTAAAAGCGCTAAGAACCATTTCCTTAAAATGATATAGGCGAAGACCAGTAGCATATAAGAGTAGGCGGCAATAAATAGTATCTGGATTGCATAGTTCGGCATTAAAGCAATTATGGTAACCATCACCCCCATGGAGAACACCATAAAGACTACTTCACGCATACCAAGTTTTTTATCCTCTAGAACAGTTTTCATTCTATCCCGGATTCTCTCATAGAATAAAAGAGATAACGCTACAATTGTAAAGACGGATGAGGGAATTAAAAAGTCGATTTCCATCCAATTCACTCTACAATAGCGTTTTTCTTCAATTTGAGGTGACTCATCGGATCATTCATGATCTTGGGAATCCAATCTATCAGGTCTGTGGCAACCATATGATAGCCCTTCTCAGCTCTCACGAAATCTCCAGCCGCACCATTAATAAAGGCTCCTGCGACAGCGGCTTCAAATGGATCTATGCCCTGAGCTAAAAGCGCGGCGACAACTCCTGAAAGAACATCTCCTGTTCCACCAACAGTCATCCCGGGATTGCCTGTGAAATTAAATTTAATCCTGAAGCCATCTGAAATGATGTCTGTATGCGACTTCAGGAGGATCACTGCATTAATATTCTCCGCCATTCTCTTTATATGCTCCCCTCTCCTCTCTAGGTTGCTTGGCGGCTTCTCACCAGCTAGAATGGCATATTCACCTAAATGGGGTGTTAGAACCGCTGGAGTCTCTAATCTACGCTTAAAACCAGCGAAGGCCTTTAATCCGTCAGCATCCAGCAGTATGGGGAGCTTACGCTCTTCAGCAACTCTTATTATTTCATCTACAGCCTTCTCGGTTTCCCTATGTAAGCCTAATCCCGGCCCTATAACCAAAGCTGTCGCCCTCTCCATGTAGCTCCTCACTATCGACAGGTTATGTACACTTAGGTGATCGCCTTCAAGCTTAAGCGTTATTAAGTTTGGCGATATCGAGGATATGGCGTGAGCCGTCTCACGCGGCGCAGCTATATAAACTAAGTCCACGCCGGTTCTCAAGGCTGCTAGAGCCGATAATGTGGGGGCTCCGCTGAAGGTTTCGCTTCCGCCGACTATGAGCAATCTGCCAAAATCGCCTTTATGGGCCTCAGGGGATCTAGACCTCACAACCATTAAAACATCTCCTGGTCCAGCGAACTTTTCAATCTCCTCTGGGATCCCGATGTGTCTAACAACGAGCTCCCCAACATATTCTTTAGCCTTAAGTAATCCGGGCTTAATCTTGTGAAGTGTGATTGTTAGGTGGGCTCTTACAGCTTCGCCTAACACTGCGCCGGTATCTGAATTTATTCCGCTTGGGACATCAATTGCAACTCGAAACGCATCGGACTCATTAATTTTTCTTATTAGCTGTGCTATTGGTGGGCGTGGCGGAGATTTTAAGCCTATCCCTAATAGAGCATCAACAAACACTTCAGCTTTAATATCTGGTATAAGCGATGAATCGTAGATCTCATATAGAGTTAATGAGTTGCGTAATAGTTGCAGGGCTTCCCAGTTTTTTCTTGCTTCCTCATTTTTTATGTTGGATGATTTTCCCGCGAGAATCACACTAACCTCGAAACCTAGACATAATAGGTGTCTAGCTGCAACAAATCCGTCTCCGCCATTACCGCCTAAACCGCAGAAGACCGCTATTCTAGTGTCTTGAGGTTTAAAGCGGGACGCTATTTCCACGGCGACATTTCTTCCAGCGTTTTCCATCAGCTGGAGTCTAGAGATGCCGAAATATTCGGCATTTAAATCTAAAGCCCTAATTTCCCTAGTAGTCATAATTTTCTCAGGTCTCATCAAAGGCATCACACCACACTAAACAAAAACTTAAAAAGATTTTTTAAGCATTTAAATTATATTAGTTGTTGAGGGAAAAATATGCCGATCGCGTTTGTTTTAATTAACGCTGAAATAGGTTCTGAAGGGGAAGTCTTAAGCGAGCTGAAGAAAATTGAGGGAGTTGAAGAGGCATACAGCGTCTATGGGGTTTACGACATAGTTGCTAAGGTGAGGGCTGACTCAATGGATAAGCTAAAGGATATAGTTACATGGCGCATACGCAGATTAAACAAGGTTAGATCAACATTAACCATGATAGTTATTGAAGAGATGCGGAAAGAGTAAATTAGATATCAACGAATAGAT
>CAZWWD010000117.1:0-3266 GCA_964637155.1 uncultured Candidatus Bathyarchaeia archaeon | reverse complement strand
GAAATAGCGGAGATGATTTAAATGTCAAGAGGTTACGCAGGAAAGTTTCTTGAGGTAGATCTTTCATCAGGAAATATAAAAGAAACCAAGATTAGCGATGATATTCTCAGACAGTACATTGGGGGGAGAGGGCTCGCAACAAAACTCTTATGGGATCGTCTTGGAAATAAATGGGAAGAAATAGATCCACTAAGTCCGGAAAATTTGCTATTAGTATTAACTGGTCCACTCACAGGATTCGCGCCGGGTGGAAGAATCTGTGTTTCAGGAAAATCTCCTCAAAGCAATGGAATAGTTGGTTCAACAATTGGAGGAGAATTCCCCATAGATCTTAAATGCGCTGGTTACGACGGCATAATAATTGCTGGCGCAGCCGAAAAACCAACATACCTCTTCATTAAGGATTCAGATATTGAGTTGAAGGATGCAAGCCATATTTGGGGAAAAGGTGCAAAAGAAACATTATTGACTTTAGTTAGGGAAGCCAGAAAAGAACTTGAAAGCCGATATCGTGGTAAAGGGATTTGGAGAGAGCCCTCAGCATTATACATTGGACCAGCCGGCGAAAATCTATGTAGAACCGCAGCTGTGGTATCAAAGTGGGTGCATGCAGCTGGATACGGAGGCTATGGGGCTGTCATGGGATCTAAAAACCTTAAGGCTATTTTGGTTAAGGGAACTGGACCGCTTCCAGAGGTACATAACATGGAAGAAGCTTTGAAGTTCATTAATAAAATCGTAGAGATAAATCTTGGGAAAGACATGTTTAGGCGCTGGGGCACGGGGGAAGCGGGTTACACTGTTGGCGCCGAATTGAGCTCCGAGCCAGTAAAGAATTGGCAAGAGGAGTGGCATGACGAGAAAAGTTTTGGGGTCGATCAGTTTGAACTCTTTTGGGTTAAGAGATTTTGGGGAGATTTTGGCTGTCCAACCACTTGTCTAAAGCTTTCAGTTATTAATTCCGGACCATTTAAAGGAGCTATAACCGATAACCCAGATTATGAGAACCAAGCTTATCTTGGAGCCAACCTAGGAATTTTCAGCGCCGACGCCAACATTTATTTAGTGGCTCTTGTAGATGAACTAGGCTTTTGCGGTATTCAAGTTGGTAATCTTTTAGCCTTCACTGCCGAGCTCTATCAAAGGGGAATATTAACTAAGGAAGACTTGAACGGCATTGACCTTAAATGGGGTAATGCTAAAGCTTTTGCAGCTTTGCTGAAAATGATTGCTAAACGTGAAGGAATCGGTGATATATTGGCTGAAGGAACATATAGGGCTGCCCTAAAAATAAGTGAAATGAAGGGTACAGATGTCACAAAATATGCCATAACAGTTAAGGGGATAGCTGTAGGCGCCCACGGCATAAGAAGCGGGAAAGATTATCCGCATTACGTATCTTACCCCTGTTCGGTTCAGGGCGGAGATCACACTTCGGTTGCCTATATACCAACTGATCATGGGAATAGTGAACTCAGGGCAATACTATATGATTCAGGAGTGGTATGCTGGTTTAATTTCTTTGATACCAAAGCCCAAGAAGCCCTTTGGGGTCTTCTAAATGCTGTTACAGGCTGGGAGATTACGCCAGAAGAATGGTTCAACACGATTTCTAGGAGGATCCTCAATATTCAGAGAGCCGTACTGCTTCTCGGGGGACCCGATTTAAGATGGAATCCTAAAATCCACGATGATGTCCCATCAAGATGGTATGAACCGCTAACTAAAGGTCCCTATGCTAGTAGTGTAGTTGAAAAATCTAAGATGCAGGAAGCTATCAAAGAATATTATAAGACTATCGGATGGGATGAAAATGGAGTACCGTTGTCTGAAGAGCTTAAACGTTTGGGACTAGAGGATGTCGATAAAAAATTGGAGCAAATCAGGCAGTCTCTTAAGTAGGCGAGTGTACTTTACATTTTATTTTTTCATCGGTGGTCTAACCTTTAGAACCTCTTTATTGACGAGGTTTGGTGGAATTCTTCCTTCCATTATTGCTATCATGTTTTCAACCGCTATCATAGCCATTTTTGTTCTAGTTTCATAGCTAGCACTTGCGATATGTGGGGTTGCAACCACATTTTCGAGAGTTAGCAAAGGATTATCCGGATCCGTCGGTTCCTTCTCCCATACATCTAAACCAGCAGCCCATATCCATCCTTCTTTAAGAGCCCTATAAAGTGCTTTCTCGTCGACGACTGGCCCACGTGAAGTGTTTATCAGACATGCTGTTCTTTTCATTAGTTTAAGCTTATCCTCATCTATTAGGTGATATGTTGATGGCGTTAATGGAACATGTATTGTCACAAAATCAGATTCCTTTAGGAGCGTTTCAAGATCCACATATTGAGCGCCAAGCTCTTTTTCCGCTCGCTCATTCCGGTAGATATCGTAATAAAGTATTTTCATATTCATACCTTTAGCTCTCTTTGCTACAGCTGTACCTATTCTGCCCATACCAATGACGCCAATAGTTTTCCCCCAAACATCTTGACCTAAAAACATTGTTAGACCCCATGGAATCTTCCATTTTCCAGATCTAACGTATCTATCTGCCTCAGCGATTCTCCTAGCGGTCGCCATTAGAAGAGCGAAGGCAAAGTCCGCTGTTGTTTCCGTTAAAACTCCTGGAGTATTAGTTACATAAATACCCTTTTCAGTAGCAGCCTCAATATCAATGTTATCATAGCCGACTGCCACTTGACTTATTCCCCAAAAATCTGGATTAGCTACTTCGATAACTTCTCTATCAACTTTTTCAGTCAGTAAGCAGATTAATCCGTTGACTTTCTTAATTTTTTTGATTAGAACATCTTTAGGAGGCGGATACTCGTGAGGCCAGAATTCAACGTCAAACTTCTGCTTGAGCAAATTCATTGCGTCTCCTGGCAGAATTCTAGTTACAAAAATCTTTTTTCGGGTAGATTTGCTTATGCTTTCCATCTGAACCGTAAGAGCCAATTTCATTCATCTCCAATAACAATTTATCCTTTTCTCATTATTTTAAATTTCATTTTTGAAAACATTTTTGTTCACAAGATTTATTGGAGTCTGACCAGTTAGGGCTCTAGCGATCTCTTCAGCAGCTATTTTCCGGATTTCATTAAATGAGTCTTCAGAGTACCAAGCCATATGAGGTGTAACTATCACATTATCTAATTTTAAGATTGGATTATCTTTTTCAGGAGGTTCTTTTTCCATTACATCTAGACCAGCGCCAGCTACCCATTTTTCTTTTAAGGCTTTATAGAGAGCCTTCTCGTCTA
>CAZWWD010000116.1:0-3274 GCA_964637155.1 uncultured Candidatus Bathyarchaeia archaeon | reverse complement strand
TTAGGTCGGCTTCTGTCCCCAGCGCGCTTGGATCCACCACATAAAATGGTTCCAATCCATTTTCCTTGATGTATTCTGCCAGATAGGGGTATTTTTCCATGGCTTCTTCGAGGGTTTCAGGCTTTTTTGTTTCTCTGAAAAGCGTTAATGCCTCCTCTTTTGGCTCTTCTTCCGTTTCTTTTTTTGAATTGAAGATGAAACGCTTAAATTTTGACACCTCCTAGCGGCAGAACTCTTAATCCCACGTAAGGGTTTATTTCTAGGCTGATGGTGTCTTTCCTTTCGCCTATTGTCCCCCACAGTTTAACTACTTTGAGCATTTTTATTGAGACTCCTGCCATTTTGGTGTTTGAAAGAACAAGATAGACGTCGGAGGAGGCCTTGAGCTTCATGATTATGTTTTCTGGGAGAAAGTTGGGGTGAAATGTCAGGATAATTGTTTTCCCATCTGAAACGAGATTCTTCATGCGTGTTATGAATGTTAGAAATTCGTGGGGAGGGGTTTCCGTGGCTAACACGCTTAGGCTGTCAATTACAACGGCGTCGTAGCGGTTCTTGTAAATCTCTAGGAAGCAACGTGTAACTTTAAGAAATAGGGATGAGAGAAAACTGCTCCATTTACCTCCTTCAACATGAAGGGGGTAGATTTCAAGTCTTCTCCCGATGTAATAGGGGGTAGGATCCAATTTTATTGATTTCATTTTCTCCAGATACTCTTTAGCGTTTGTTTCGCTTGTTATGACGCATACGGTTAAACCGGCCTTTAGCATGGAGTGGACTATATGCTGAGTGAAGGCTGTCTTCCCTGCGCCGTAATCCCCCTCTATGGAAGCTAGGGAGGGATGGGGAAAACCTCCACCTAAGGAGTCGTCGAGATCTTTAATTTGTAGGGATATGAGGTTCAAGCTGTTCGAACCCCCTCTTTTATGGCTGAAACTCCGTAATGAGAAAAGAAAACAACGATAACCGTTTCATTATAGGGGATGCGGGGAGCGTACTCAGGTAGAGAAGCAATTATTTTCGCTTCTTCACCCGGGTTAATATACTTGTGGGCTGAAGCATTAAATGTGACGGCTGAGTTTTGGATTCTGATCTCGGAGATTCTGTAGTTCTCTATTAAATATGAATGCCAAGTATTATTTCTGTAAGCAATAATGACGCTATTCCAGTTGAAACCTCGATTTTCTAAGAAAATTGTTTTTGACCCCGTATTCTTTACATAGAATTCTATGGAAGAAGCGTTTATACTCACTATGTTAAGTTCGAGCTGAACATTTGAATTTTCTTTTACTAACGTATTTAACAAAATTGTTAGCTGAGTTATTGAGTAGGTAAGTGAAACAAACGTAACTCCCATAAAAGTTACTAACCCTATTAAAATTATTGCTGATGCAACGGGCGTTGAAAAACCCATTAAATCACACCCTCCATTAGGAAGGAGGAGAAAATAGGTAGGTGGATGGTATGCCTCGAAGCGGCACTATCTTTACCTCATAGATTGAAGCATTAATGTCTACTGTAGGGTAGGCTTTTATGGTAGCTGTTTCACCAACCTCCCAAACGCCGTCTCCATCAGCATCGGTTAGGGTGAATCTTCCGCTTCCAACAGTTGCTTCGCTACTGTAAGAGCAAAGCATGGCCTTGCCATATTCCCCGACGTAAACGTCGATTACTGAAAAGTCTACGATCGGCATTAAACCGGTATTTTTCGCATATATTATGAAATGTCGGGGGGCGGTTGTTTCATTAACGGTTGCGTAACCTATGTTAATGCGCGTGTTTAGATCTCTCTTGGAGATATCGATTGTCTGAATTATGTTACTCTGTAAAGATAGACCAGCGTAAATGGCTTGGGCTGAAAATCCGCTTGCTAAGACCACGGATGCAATCAACAGAACTACCTCGCTTACTGTTGTTGAAAAACCCATTTATCCCTTCACCCTTTCAATTCGTTTTCTCTTAAGCATGCTCATAACCATCTCACGGAGCTCCTCGGTTTTAATGCCAACTCCAAATGCTTCAGCAGCCATATATAGGACGAGCATTATGTCCTCCTCCGAGAAACCTTTGGCTCGGGCAGCTGCAAGAGCATCAATCACATTGGAGATGTGAACACTGGAACCTTTTGGAATTACACCAACATACTCGCAACATTGGCAGATTCCTTTTAAATCGCTACTGTCAAAGCCTAGGTCGAACATGTTGTAGATCCATCGTATTAGGGAGAAGTTATGCTGGAAATCTAAGGTTTCGCCTCTTGAGGTGGCTTCCATAATTTGTTCTTCTAGGTGTTTTCGGGTTTCCTCAATTTCTTTCTCAGCCGTCGGGAGGCTTTCAGGTTTTTCTTCTTCCGTTTTTTCTTTGCTTTCTTCCTTCACAATCTGTATTCTCTCGATTTTAGGTTGAGCCCTACTTAATTTTTCCAGGTCTTTTTCACTTGTTATGACTCTTAGTAAATTGAATGGATTTTCGATTTCGCTGACAGCGGAGCGGATATCAACAACAGCCTTCTTTAAATCTTCAACCGTCTGCTTTATCTCTTTAGAGGAGTTCCGAACGTCAGCTTTGAGTCTTTCAACTTCCCTCTCTAGTTTACTGACTCTATCCTCACTTTCGGATCCTTCGCTCACAACTTCCTCTTCATTGCTCATTACTTAAGCCCCAAAAGCAAACATGTTTAAAAAAATAAAAAGAGATTATGAACTAAATACATGGGCAATGACCACGGTGATTTATATCAGGTAGCAAAAAATCTCAGTTACAACATTCCATACGCTATGATCTCTTAGATTGGCGGATTAAGGGAAAATTTAATTATTCGCACTTGGGTGGACATTACTCATGGACCAATGTAACGAATTTTACTTCTGAACTAAACGGTCGGTCCATATTTTCATAACTCATATAAATTAAATTTATTTTAGCATTCACTTGAAGGGGATAAAAATGAAAAAACGTTCAAGATTGGAGATTTATTTAGATATCCTAGAAGCCGTTTCTAAAGTTGGAAAATTAACGCATATTGGAAATTTAGCAAACCTCTCTTGGAAAGACACGGTTAAACATTTAAGGTTTCTAGAACTTAACGGCTTCGTGAAAAGGGATAAATGCAAGGAGGGAGGGGAAGAGTACAGATTAACCCAAAAAGGGCTAGAGGCCTTAAATACACTTCGGAAAATAGCGGAGGCTTTAACCTCCAAGGTTAGTATTTCATAGCGTTTCACGGCGAATATTTTATTCTCAAAGAGTCGCACGTTACACAACGCTTCTTTTT
>CAZWWD010000115.1:0-3303 GCA_964637155.1 uncultured Candidatus Bathyarchaeia archaeon | reverse complement strand
TTGAGAAGCCTCTTTAAAGCTTCCTGTAATAGGCTTTCGGTGTATGGATCGACGCTGCTGGTAGCTTCATCAAGAATTATTATCTTTGGCCTTCTTAACATTGTTCTGGCAATGTTTATTAGTTGTCTTTGGCCAACCGACAGATTTCCTCCTCCCTCTGAAACCATCGTTTTAAGCCCTTTAGGCAGCGTTTTTATGAGTGGTTCAAGTCTTAGATCACATATTACTTTCATGACCTCCTCATCCGTAGCCTCGGGATTACCGTAACGAATATTTTCTAAAACTGTGTCTCTAAAAAGAATCGGTTCCTGCGGAACTAGAGCTAACTGACTTCTAAGAGACTTCAGCTTAATGGTTCTTACGTCTACGCCGTCTATAAGTATTCGTCCCTCCTGCGGATCATAAAGCCTCAATATAAGATTCGCTAAGGTTGTTTTGCCAGCTCCTGTAGGGCCTACAACCGCCAGTATTTCACCCGATTTGATCTTAAGATTGAATTTTTCGAAAACTTTTGTCTCGCCATATCTAAAGCTCACATTCTCCAGTAGTATTTCGCCTTTTTTAATTTCGAAGTCAATTGCGTTTTTCGCCTCCTTAACAGAGGGTTCTGTTTCGAGATACTCGAATATTCTTTCGGCTGCGGCTAATGCTGATTGAAGCATGTTATAATAGACTGTTAGAGTTATCACGGGGCGGAGGAACATCTCTACATAACTATAGAAAGCTATGAGTGTTCCCACAGTTATTTCACCACTAATTATCAAGTGTCCACCATAAAATACTAGTAAAGCGATCATTGTAGCTCTTATTAAGCTCAGAACCGGCCGCGTCAGAGCCATTGCCAGCGTTGCTTTAAGATTTGCACGCATAGTTTCGTAGCTCACTTTCTTAAAGCGCCTAACCTCCTCTATATTTCTTTTAGAAAAGGATTGAGAGATCCTCATGCCGGTGACGGTTTGCTCGATATTTGATGTTAGCTCACCAACTTTAGCTCTGACTTCCCTGTACGCTCTATAGCTTCTTCTCGCCAAGAAAATTACGGATAAAATTATCACCGGAATTAATGATAAAATTGCTAAGGCAAGTTTAACATTTAAGTTTAACATGGCTATAACAGCGCCTATGATCGTTAGTGCATTAAACACTGCATCTATGAAGCCTGTTGTAGCTGTCTGACCAACAGATTCCACGTCGCTAGAGAACCTGGATATTACTTGGCCTGCTGGCATAGAGGAAAAGAAGGCGTAATCTAATTCCATGGAATGCCTAAAGAGCAGGGAGCGAAGATCATAAAGAAGTTTTTGAGCTAGCCAGGCAATACTATAGCTCCTAACAATACCTAGAATCCAGCTTAACGCAGCTATAACTGCGACAATAATTGAGTTATATATGAGAGCATTAATGTTGCCAGCTATTATGCCTTCATCCACAATTCTCTTACCGAAATAGGGGCCTATCACATTTAAGGCTAAAACCGCTGAAGCTGCAACAACAAAAGTTAATACTTTAGCCTTATATTTCCACATGATTTTTAGCAATCTCACTATTAACTTCAATGGAGGACTTTTAGGTTTTTCCTCAGCGCCGTGCCTAGCATATCTACCTATTATCCACCCCATTCCTACACGCTCCTTGAAGTCAGAGTTTCTTGCTGTGCAAACTGCGCCCTATATAACCTTGCATATACGCCGTTAAGCTTCATTAGCTCTTCGTGGGTTCCCTCCTCAACTATCCTTCCATTATCTAATACTAGAATTCTTTCGGCCAACCTAAGCGTTGAAAGCCTTTGAGTCACTATGAATACTGTCCTACCTTCAACGAGCTTCTTTAGAGCTTCAGCAACTTTAGCTTCGGTTTCAGCATCAAGGTTTGATGTTGGATCATCGAGTATTAGCACTTTTGGGTTAAGTATGAGGGTTCTCGCTATGGCTATTCTTTGTCTCTGACCGCCTGAAAGAGAAACTCCCCTTTCTGCAACATTTGTTTCGTAACCTTTAGGTAAGCTTAATATAAACTCATGTATGCCGGCTGCCTTAGCAGCTTCAATCACCTCCTTCATGGATGCGTTTGGTTTACCATAGGTTATGTTCTCTTTTATTGTGCCAGCAAACAACATAACATCCTGATGAACTATTCCAATATGCTTCCTGAGAGATCTGATTTTTACGTCTCTTATGTCTATGCCATCTATTAGTATTCGTCCGCTTGTTGGATCATAAAATCTCGGTATAAGCTTGATGAGCGTCGATTTACCTGAACCTGTAGGTCCAACTATTGCAACTCTCTCGCCAGGCTTGACCTCAAAACTTAAGTTCATTAGCACAGGTTTCTCTGGATCATATCCAAATGTGACGTTCTCAAATTTTATGTGCCCTTTAACGTCTTTAAGCGTTATAGCGTTAGGCTTATCTTTAACCTCCGGTTCTCTATCTAGCACTTCGAAAATTCTAGTAGCTGAAACTGAAGTTCTCTGGTATTCCAGAATGAAGAATCCTAAAGCCACCAGTGGCCAGTTAAGCATTGAAAGATATAATAGAAAGGCCACTATGTCCCCTATACTGAGAGCTCCAGAAATCGCTTTAAATCCGCCATATAAATACACCACCAGCTGTATAATGGCTGAAATAAAACCTATGGAAGGCCATGCTATAGAAGCATACTTCTGAAATTTCATATTTAAGTTATATAAGTTGTCAAGTCTGGACTTATAGATTCTCCCAAAAATATCTTCAACACCAAGCGCCTTCAAAACTTTAACCGTCGAAGTATATTCTTGAACTGCACTGTTAAATTGACTCATCGCTTTCCAGCTGCCCTCTAGTATTGGGTAAACTTTTCTGCTGAAAAAAATCGTTATTAATGCAAGTAGTGGAAGTAATGATGTCGCTACGAGAGTTAACTCCACATTAAGGTTTAATAGTATAAACATGGCCATAGACACAGAGAAGACGGCGTTAAATAGTTGTAGGGATGCGAAACTTAAAAAGCGGTTTAAATTATCCATGTCACTGGTGGTTCTCACAATTATTTCGCCAATATCCACCTTATCGTAGAAGCCGTAGGAGAGCTCATGTAAATGCCTATACAAATCTAATCTGAGTCTATAAATCGTCTTTTGAGCTATGACTTCAAAAAGATATCTAACAAAAAAGGCTGCAACGCCCTCAAGAAACGTTAACATAACAACAGTTAGGGATAAAGGCAGAAGCTTACTTGAGTCATAAGCCATGACTGAATTTAGGAGGTCTCTAACATACCAAGGTATCATCATAGATAAAAGTGTAGAGATGAAAACAAGGCCTA
>CAZWWD010000114.1:0-3321 GCA_964637155.1 uncultured Candidatus Bathyarchaeia archaeon | reverse complement strand
CCTTACGCTTTAGAAGGCCGACGCGTTATCCAAGCTACGCCTCCCGAATTGGGCTTTTAGGACCCTAATTTCACGGGCCCATTTTTTCTGGATTAGCTTCCTACGCGCGGGCCCAATTCTAATTTTATAATGGTTCAATTTAAATTTGATGCTAAGCTGCTGTGGATTCTGCATTTTTCTTGATAATTATCTTTTTAAGTTTTTTGAGCGCTCTATTTTTTAGTTTCATAGGTTTATAGGAGGGAGTGTTGCGGGGAAATGTGTATAATTGGTAAGGATAAATTAATTGAGCTCATAGAGAGGTATAAGTGTATTTACCCGTTTGATTTGAACCTTCTCGATGGAGACGGCTATGTTCTAACAGTTAAGGAGGATACGACGCTCCAGTACCTTGAGCATAAGAACCTAATTTCCAACGAGATCGTTTTCACTCCACCAAACTTCGTTGCGCACCTAACAGCCAAAAGCAAGTATGGAAGAGCAGGCCTATCATTTCTGAACGCCGCCAAAGTTCACAGCGGTTTCGTTGGAAGATTAGCGCTCGAAGTCGTTAACTTGAGCAATGAGAGAAAACCGATAACAATTAAGAGGGGAGACCCCTTCATGCACATAGAGTTCATAACTAGAATCGGTGAAGAATCACCTTACATAGGCGAATATCAATTCCAGTACATGACCGATGAGGAAATAAAAATGTACATTCCAATCTTAAAGGACGTGTTTAAAAATTACGAGGAACTCGCTAAAATATGGTTGAAAAATAGGCCGCTGAGACTCTAGCATCGGGGATTCAAGCAGTTTAAAAACTCTTTTCATTTAATCTGCATCAATTAAATTTAATTTGCAAGTTAGTTAGCCGACGGTAGATTGGGAGCTTCTTATTTCTATTCGGCATTAATCAATATCAAAAAGGGAGGGAACTCATGCAGGTTTAACTGTGAACTCACAGTAGGGATCTCCTTTCGCTAAACACTTGATCTCCGTGACCGCTACTTTTATGCCGAATAGCTCGGCTATGCATCCGGCTATGGCTCCACGTATTAGATGGCTGTAGGGTTCCCCGACGCCGAGTCCAAGTTCACACTCAAATGAATTATATATTCTTATGTGCATGTAAAATGGTTCAGTCTTAAACTCGATCAGCTCCATTAGTCCCCATCCGGCGGCGTCATGCAGGGAACAAACTATATCCTTAAAGATCTTTGATGGATCCTTTACTTCAAGCTTATCACTTATCATGCGCGCTGTTTTAGCAATTTCCCTACCCATCTCAAAGCCCGTATAATATAGGAAGACTACGCCACCCGAACCGAACCGCTCCCTAACATTCCGTATTAGACCCCTATATGCAGGGAAAACGGTGATGATCGCCCTAACGCCGCCGATTGTAAGCGGATTTGAAACTGTGTCGGCTACAAGCCCCTCAATTCTAGGCTCAATGAGCTCAACCGCCACTACATCCTTAGATCGGCGGATTTCATCTGCAAGCTCCCTGGGAGAGACATCGCATTCCGTGTAATCAAGCAAAACAAGAATGTTCTTGTCACCTTTTGGACTTTCACTCTGATAGTGAACTAACTTGAGATCCGCCTTACGCTCCTCAACCAAACGCATTATCCTTCTGAAAACTCCGCGGCCGGTCTTGGCTTCAATCAGAAAACCGCAGAGTTTTCTACCTGGAGAAACCATGTATCGGCCTATTTCAAAGGGGGCTGGAATCTTACTAAACTTGTCAGATGATTTCAAACATTCCCCCCCCCCCGACGGAATAAAGGGGGTATGGATCGGAGCGTACACAAAAGATTATATTCTTCTCGTATATAAATGTTCAAATTTTAGTCGACTAGTAGAATATAAGTTTAATTTTTCAACGAAAATGGAACTAGGTTGAAGATTCGAGACCTCCTTTTTAGGGTGAGGTTAAGGCTAACTTGAAGAGCTAATCTTATTTGTGGAGAACAGAGAATTTTAATCGGATTTTAAAAGTTTAACTATGAGGTAGGTGAAAATTTAAATATTCCTCTTGCTTGTATGCTAAGGGGATAGAGTAGCATGAAAGCGCGTAATTACCGTGAAGTTAAAGGCATGCCATATACAAGAGCCGAGTATATTCACGGTTCTCCACAACCAAAAATAACTAGGTTCACTTTAGGGAAGCCGGGAAACTACACTCACAGAGTTTCCCTTATAGCTGAAAGAAGAGTTCAAATTAGACATAACGCTCTTGAGGCAGCCCGTATTGCAGCTAACCGATATCTGCAGGAAAAACTTAGCAATAGATTTTATATGCGCATCAAGATTTTACCACATGTTGTTCTGAGAGAAAATAAAATGATTTTCGGAGCTCACGCCGATAGGCTTCAGGAGGGCATGCGCAGAGCGTTCGGTAAGCCTATAGGCAGGGCGGCTCGGGTTGAGCCCGGTCAAGAGATAATTGTTGTTCAAGTTAATGAGGATGGTTTAGGAGCTGCTAAAGAAGCTCTCAGAAGGGCGGGAGCCAAACTACCAACCCCCTGCAGAATAGTTATTGAAAAGTTACCCGCCCAAATTGTTCAGGCTCAATCCTAAAATTATTACAGTTATGAGGTGAAAAGAAGTGTCCGAAGAGAAGAGAAAGAAATTCGTATTGTGGTTTGATGAAATAGGCATTGAAGACGTGCCTCTAGTTGGGGGAAAAAGCGCCAGCTTAGGTGAAATGAGCAGAAAAACAGGTGTTCCAGTGCCCTACGGTTTTGCAACAACCGCTGAAGCCTACAGATACTACATAAAAGCAAACAAGCTTGATGAGAAGATAGCTGAAATCCTCAAGGAACTTAAAGATCCAAATGATACACAAACCCTGCAGAGCGTTGGCGCAAGAATAAGAAATCTAATAGCGTCAGCTGAAATGCCAAAGGACCTAGAGGAGGAAATAGTAAAAGCCTACGAGGAGCTTGGAAGAAGGATCGGTGAGAAAGATCCATTTGTCGCCGTACGTAGTTCAGCAACCGCCGAGGATCTTCCGGATGCCAGCTTCGCCGGCCAGCAGGAAACTTATCTAAACGTTCACACCGCCGGGGAGGTTGTTGAAAAAATAAAGCATTGCTATGCAAGCCTCTTCACCGATAGAGCCATATTTTACAGGGTTCAGAAAGGCTTTGATCACATGGCTGTTGCTTTAAGCGCCGTTGTCCAGTTAATGGTTTACAGCAAAGCCAGCGGAGTTATCTTCACGCTTGACGTCGCCACGGGCGATAGAAGCGTTGTCCTAATAGAGGCAGGCTACGGGCTCGGCGAATACGTGGTTCAGGGAAGAATAACGCCAGACGAATATTACGTTAG
>CAZWWD010000113.1:0-3327 GCA_964637155.1 uncultured Candidatus Bathyarchaeia archaeon | reverse complement strand
TCATAATGGCGAAAGACCTTAAGTCCGGACTTTCCGCAGCTGAAGCCGCTGTTGAAGCCATACGGAAAAATGTTAGAGGCGTGATACTTCCGTTTCCAGGCGGCATATGCCGTTCCGGCTCTAAAGTCGGCTCACTGAAGTATAAGCTTCCTGCATCAACGAACCATCTATACTGCCCAAAATTGAAGAACATTTTATCTGAGAGCCGCGTTCCTGAGGAAGTAAACGCGATTTATGAAATTGTAATAAATGGACTTAGCTTAAACAACGTTAGGATGGCTATGACTGAAGGAATAAAGGCGGCGGTTAAAATTCCTGGAGTCGTTAGAATATCAGCTGGGAATTATGGTGGTAAAATAGGCCCCATGAAGATTTACTTACGTGAGATTCTGGAGAGCTAATCTTTCCTCAATCTTCTTCTAACAGCGGGATTCATGTCAGCAAGTTTTTTCAGTAGGGATTCGAAGCTCTCATCAGGCGGAATCTCTCTTTCAATGAAAAGACCTGTTCTACCAATCTTATCTCGGCGTAATAGTGCGTGGACTCTATCAAGCACTGTATCAACTGATATTCCGAGCACTTTGGCAACTCTCTCCTCCTGCCCAATTATACTGCTTTCAATATGACCCTTCTCTGTTGGTTCAATAAGCATCAACCGTTTATCTACGCCGGGAACCCTTATGCCTGCTTTAAGCATATCTAGGGTTGCTTCGCCGCCAAAGCGATAGAATTCTCTCTCAATTCTCCTCATCTTCGATAAGGGGAATGATACGCATCTTTGCTCATCAATCTCAATATAACCTTTAATCGAGTATGTGGGGGTTGCCTGAACTAATATGCGTCTACTGACTGGGAATCCGGACATCCTAAGAGCATTCTCGATCGTGAATGATGGATAAATTTGCGGCACAAAAATATCTATGTCGCTCTTAGGTGAAACGTCTCCGCGGGCAATACTTCCATGCACAATACAAAATATGCGAGCTCTCTCGAGTGTTTCCATAACTTCTATTGCTTTAGCCCTTAAATCCTTCAGAAGCCTCCAATGCTCAGCGCTATAAAAAACCTCAACTCTCTCCGCATAAGTCAGAGGTTTCTTAGCCAAATTGTAGCCTCCAAAGAATTTTATTTTTCGAGATAACTCCTTAGTGATTTTCTGTAGATTATTACTCCAGCAATAAAAATTATAAGCGTCGCCATCAAGGCGCCGAAGATATAGGGAATTATCTCTGTTAAGTTGGCTTCGAAAACTATTACTCTTCTAATGGCTTCTATAGCCCACGTAGCTGGACTGTAATCAGCCAGTATCTGCATCCACTTTGGGAACCATTCCTTCGGAAACCATATGCCCGTTAAGAATGCAAGTAATAAGCCTAGAGACGTGCTTAAGTTGGAGGCTCCTTTCGCACTTTTTGTTACAAGTGAGAGTATGGAACCTAGCCCAAGCACCATTAAAGCCAGTACTAGAAGCATTAGCGGTACAATCCAATGTTCGATACGTAGAGGATTCCAGTATATTTTGGCGCCGCAAACTCCAATGCCAAAAACAATCGTGATTACTGATATGAGGGATAGGATTATCACGCCTGATAAGACTTTTCCAGCTATTAACTCAGAGGGTTTTATGGGAGATGCTAATATTTTTGGTAGGCATCCTTTCTGCTTCTCCTCCATGAGGGCTACTGAACCCATATTTAAGCCGCTGTAAAGCATGGTCATCCCTAATGCTCCCACTGTATACCAGCCTATCCAAGCCTCCCTAGAAATCAATTTTTCAGGTGAAATCTTATTAAAAGTGGAATTTATTGGCTTAATTACTCCTCTTAAAAATTTTTCAACAGTGTCTAAATTAACGTAATTTTCTGGAATAAACTTTAGCATCCAATCGATCTTCTCATTTGAAACTCTTTTGCTAAATTCATCTAGAAAAGTATTCAGCATGAAACTATTTATTTGAAAAGCTTGAATATTTGTTGCGCTTACATAAACCTCTAGGTTTGCTTGGTAGAAAGTCAAATTCTCCCCGAACCCCTTAGGTATTACAAGACCAGCATCTAGCTTTCCTCTCTTGACTTCCTCCAACATTAAGGTTTCATTTTCATAAATTTGAACATTAAATAGTTTGATTCCATTATACTCAGCTTTCTCTAGAACATCTATGAGTAATGAACCGTTTAGTTGATATTCTGAGTTCGCATCATAGTTGATTACACCAATATTCATTGTTCTAGGTGCATTAGTTTCTGGAGGGATGAAAATGTAGGCTGTTAAAACTAGCCACAGAAGCGGCCATACTATCATCCAAAAGATCGCCGTCTTATCTCTAAATGTCTCCTTAAGATCTTTAATCACAAATGCTCTAATTACGCTAGTTCTCAATTTTCGCTGATCCTCCTACCCGTCAATCTTAAGAAAACATCTTCAAGAGTGGGTTTGGTGACTCTTATGGATATAATCTTAATTCCTGCCTTAAAAAGCTCGAAAGCTACCGAAGAGAGCGTAACATCTGAGTCTTCAACATAAATCCTAAGAAAATTCTCTTTGGCTACAATATCTTTTGGATTTAGCCTATTCCCCAAAGTCTCTAAAGCCTTACTATAGTCTTCAGATTTAGCGAGCTCTACACTTATTATGGATTTAGGCGCATAGGTCTTTTTCAAGTCTTCAGGTTTCCCCTCAGCGATTATCCTCCCAGAATCCATAATGGCTACTCTATCTGAAAGGGTTTCAGCCTCCTCCATATAATGTGTTGAAATTATGATAGTTCTATTTGAATTTCTAATATCATTTAAAAGCCGCCAAACATTTCTCCTTATGCGAGGATCCATGCCGGTTGTGGGTTCATCAAGTATGAGCAACTCTGGATCATTTATTAATGCAGCTGCTAAATTAAGTCTCTTTTTCATTCCTCCGGAATAGGTTTTCACAGGTTTATTGGCATACTCCTCTAGACCCACTTTTCTTATAAGATTTTTAGATTTCTCTTTTGCAGTCTTCCCAGTTATCCCATAAAGGTTAGAGTAAAATATCAGATTTTCAAGTCCTGTTAGCTCTTCATATAATGCTGGATTCTGAGGACAATAATTGATTTTAAACTTGGATTCTACGCTCCTATTATTTTCACCGAATATTTCGATTAACCCTTCATCCGGTTCTATGATCCCAACGATCATGGAAATTAAAGTTGACTTTCCAGCTCCATTTGGTCCAAGAAGTCCGTAAACTTCACCGAGCTCCACATCAAAGTTCACTTTATTCACCGCAATTTTATCTCCAAATCTCTTCACGAGATCTCTCACTCTAACAGCTTTCACCATTATGATTACC
>CAZWWD010000112.1:0-3410 GCA_964637155.1 uncultured Candidatus Bathyarchaeia archaeon | reverse complement strand
CCGTAGGTGCATGTATGTGAGTCGGCGCCAACAATGAGCTCTCCCGGCCTGACATGTCCCCTCTCAACCATAACTTGATGGCATATGCCCCCGTCACCAACATCATATAGAAACGGTATGTTCTGCTCCTTTGCAAATTCTCTCATAATTTTGTGTAGCTCGGCAGATTTCACCGAGTCTGCTGGAACCTGATGGTCTAAAACTAAAACTATACGCTGGTTATCCCAAACCTTTTCTAGGCCTATTCGCTTAAATGTTTGTATGGCTAATGGACCCGTTATCTCATTTACCATCGCCACGTCGACTTTAGCCTCTACTATTTCGCCGGGTTTCACATAATCCTTCCCGGAGGCCATGGCCAAGATCTTTTCTGAAATGTTCATGCCGCTCAATGTTTCCGCACTCATCTAACGTTAATTATTTCTCTAATCCGGACATTTTACGTATGAATGCGCCAACCTTCTCGAGCTGATGCTCCTCAATCTCCTTCATGAGAGCCTTAAGAGTTTTCTCTCCGGATGCATGTTCAGCTATCCATTCTTGAGCGAACTTTCCACTTTGAACTTCCCTAGCTGCTTTTCGCATGTTCTCCTTAACATGTTCATCAATGATTTTAGGTCCAACTGTTAAGCCACCATACTTCGCTGTGTCGGAAACGGCTCTTAGCATTCCAATTACCCCCTTCTCGTATATGAGATCCATGATGAGCTTGGCTTCGTTGCAAGCCTCAAAGTATGCTAGTTCAGGCGGATATCCACATTCAACTAGGACTTCAAAGCCCTTTTTAATAAGCTCAATAAGTCCGCCGACTAGAACGGTTTGTTCACCTATTAGATCGCTTTCCGTCTCATCTTTAAATGTTGTTTCTAGAACACCTGCTCTAGTGCAACCCAAAGCTTTAGCGATTGCAAGCGCAGTCTCCTTAGCTTTTCCGGAATAATCTTGATAAACTGCTATCAGCGCTGGAACCCCGAAGCCACTCAAGTAGGTTTCACGTAGTCTAGGCCCGGGGCTTTTAGGCGCAACCATTATTACATCAACGTTTTTAGGCGGAACTATCTGCTTAAAGTGGATGTTGAAGCCATGTGCAAAATCTAAAATTTTCCCCTCAGATAGATTTGGTTCAATATGTTTCTTGTAAACAGCTGGCTGAACCATATCTGGAACCAGCATAAAGATTACGTCACCCCTCTCAGCTGCCTCTGAGATTGGATATACATCAAATCCATCCTGCTTTGCTCTCTTCCACGATTTTCCTTCAGGTCTAAGCCCTAGAATCACCTTTAAGCCTGAATCACGCATGTTCTGAGCTTGGGCGCATCCCTGACTTCCATATCCAATTACAGCTATAACCTTACTCTTAAGGGCATCAAGATCCGCATCCTTATCAAAATATACTTTAACCATTTTCTCACCCCTATTCAACATAGCTTATTCCACTTTTACAGATTTCATCCCCCTTGAGAGAGCAGCTATACCTGTTCTTGCAATCTCCCTTATGCCGAAGGGCTTCATTAGCTCTATAAACGCATTTATTTTATCCCTGTCCCCCGTTATTTCTATCATTAATGACTCATGTGCAACGTCAACTATATGGCCCTTAAAGATTTCAGTGTAGTTTATCACGTCTGATCTAATTCTGGCGTCCGGTGTGCTAACTTTTATAAGTGCAAGTTCTCTGGAAACAGCGTTCTCTGGATCAAGTATGCTCACCTTTATAACGCATATAAGCTTTTTAAGTTGTTTAACCACCTGCTCAACGGTGGTTTCGTTTCCCCTTATTGTTATAGTCATTCTCGCTAGGTCTGGCCGTTCAGCTTCGCCGACTGATATGCTCTCTATGTTAAAGCCTCTCCTCCTAAACATGTTTGAGACGCTGTATAATACTCCAGGCTTATGCTCAACAAGGGCTGAAATCACATAAATTCTTTCTTCTCCAATCATGTTTGTCCCTTCAGTATTATTTTTTTAAGGTTATCCCCCGGCGGAACCATTGGAAATACGTTTTCCTCAGGCGATATTGGAACATCTATAACTGTTGTTACATCACTGTTTATAGCTGCCTTAAGAGCTCTTCTGAATTCTTCAACCGATTGAGCTCTAAAGCCTTGTGCACCGTAGGCCTCAGCAAGCTTAACAAAATCTGGTATACCCTTAAGTTCAACAGAAGAATACCGTCTACCATAGAATAGTCTTTGCCACTGAGCAACCATCCCAAGCATAGAATTGTTTAACACTATCACAATAACGGGTATCTTACCGGCAACAGCTGATGCAAGATCCTGCTCAGTCATTATGAAACTTCCATCCCCAGCTATATCAACGACTGGGACATCTGGGCATGCGACCTTAGCTCCTATAGCTGCTGGGAAACCAAAACCCATGGTCCCCAACCCCCCGGAACTTATGAATGTTCTAGGTTTGTAAACTTTCAGGTAGAGTGCAGCCCACATCTGATTTTGACCGACCTCTGTTGTTATGATCGCGTCGTTAGGCAGAATATTTCTAATTTCAACCATGAAAGCTGGCGGTTTTATTCCATCTCCCTTGGAAGACTTAAGCATTTCTTCCTGCATTCCTTTAAGCTCCTTCATCCTGTTCAACCATTCCGACCGCTCCTTTCTCTTAATTTCTCTAACTAACTGATTATATATGGCCTGTAACGCTTTTTTTGCATCTGCAACTATTGGAATATGCGGCCTAATGTTTTTCCCTATCTCTGACGAATCTATGTCTATGTGGATTATTTTCCCATCTGGACAGAAAGTTTTGACATCTCCGGTGGTTCTATCAGAGAACCTCATGCCTACAGCTAATATGACATCTGCCTCCTGAACAAGATGGTTGGCTACAACGGTTCCATGCATTCCAACCAATCCGATTGAAAGCGGATGATTTTCCGGTATAGCTCCCTTACCCATCAATGTTGTCGCCACGGGCGCGGCTAGAACCTCTGCCAAAGCAACAAGCTCAGAGCATGCATTTGAAGCTATAATTCCTCCGCCAGCAATGATTACTGGCCGCTCAGCTTGAATGAGTAATTGAACTGCCTTCTTAACCTGAAGTGGATGCGGATCATAGGTTGGCTTATAACCTCTTAGCTTAATCATCTCATCAAAGCTTATATCATCCTCTTCGATCTGCGTATCTTTAGGCAGATCTATAAGGACCGGTCCACGTCTACCAGTTGAAGCAATATAGAAGGCTGTCTTAACAATTTTAGGTATCTCAGCTGCACTTCTAACTTGAAAGTTACATTTAGTTATGGGAGTTGTTATGCCGATTATGTCGGTTTCCTGAAAGGCATCCTTGCCTATAAAGGGTCTGGGAACTTGACCGGTTATAGCGACCACTGGCGAAGAATCCATGTAAGCATTTGCGATTCCCGTAACCAGATTTGTTGCACCTGG
>CAZWWD010000111.1:0-3512 GCA_964637155.1 uncultured Candidatus Bathyarchaeia archaeon | reverse complement strand
TAGTGTATTGCACATCTCTGAACTCTTTCGAGATCCATGTTCCAGACATCTTGGAAATGCATTATTCCAATCATTATAACCCTATACATTAAGGCTGATAGGGCTTCCATGCTTCCTTTCGTCACTATATCCTTTATTAAATCTCTGATGAGCTTGGATTTCACCATTGGCAGAAGCTTTAGGATTTCAGCCTTAGCCCTAGTTTTTCTCCCCTTTACGCCTAGATAGTATATATTCCAGAAGATATTTGCAAAGTTGTCCACGTCAACGTATTTGGTTATCGGCTTGTATGAACCTTCATCGATCACTAGGAAGGTTGAGGCCCCGCACATAGGATGCATCGTAAACTCAGGGTAAGCTCGATTCTTTATCACTTCCATTCCCTTAGCTATCGGCACAGGCCAATTTACAGGCCTCCAATCCTTAACCTGAACTTTCCCACCCGTTTGCTCCTCTATCAATTTAATCGCATCAGGGATTGTTATGCGAAGTTTTCTCATTTCTTCTTTACGTGCCCTACCAGCCATGGAGATGGGTTGAATATTGACGCATCTTACAACATCTGAATTTTTAACCGCATACTCAATTATTTCTCCAAGATCCTGATCATTCACGCCTTTAGCCAACGTGACTACTAGAACTATGGATCTTAAACCTATCTTCCTAGCATTCTCCAAGACCTTCTCTTTGATCGGTATGAGATCAGTTCTTCCACGAAGCTTCCTGTAGATTTCTTCCCTCAAGCCGTCAAATTGAAGGTAAAGCGTATTCATACCAGCCTCATAGAGCTTACGGAAGTATTCTATGTCTTCAGCCAATCTCAATCCATTAGTGTTTACTTCAACATGATCGATGCCAGCTTTTTTCGCTTCACGGATCAAGTCTGGCAGATCATTTCTTAATGTTGGCTCTCCACCGCTAAATTGGAGGGCGTTACATGCCCACGGACTGTTGGATCTGAAAAGTTTAATCATATCAACAATCTGCTCATAGGTTGGTTCATAAACGTAATTTGCCGCCCCAGCATAGGCGAAACAGATGGGACAAGCCATATTGCATCTATTAGTTACATCTATTATACCTAGGACTGTATGGGTTTTATGTTGGGGGCATAGGCCGCAATCATATGGGCATCCGTTCTCAATTTTAGTTAATGGATGCTCCAGGCCGGAGCCCACATATTTCGCGTGGTTCCATTCCCTATAGAACCATTTATAGAGTTCAGCGTCACCCCAATAAACATCCTCAAATTTACCGTGCTCCGGACAGTTTTTCTCAAGGTAAATCACATTATTCTCCTCGTAAATCCTCATGGGCACTCTTTTTAAGCATATTGGACATATGCTTACCGAGTAAACCTCAAATTTCCCTTCAGACTTCACCACTCTAACTCTCCGCCCTTTAAACGGAAAAAGTCTTTCACTTCCTTAAAACATTTACTATATTCGCGCTACAATCTTATATTCTTAGATCAGAGTAAATATTTAATATTTTGTAGATAAAAAAATGAAAAATTATGCTGGTTTGTTTATGTGAGAGCAGTTTATGACCATAAAACTAGTGGAAAGTTTTTAGCATTTTTCCTTAGCTTAATCTGGAATAGGGCTTTTCATTCTTTAAACATTTTTAGGAGATTTGGTTTCTCTCTTTCTATTAACTTTAGAATTTCCTTGTGGGTTGGACATCCTTCCATCGGCCCGAACTTCGTTACAGCTAATGCTCCTGCGGCATTGGCATAGTATCCCGTTTTCTCTAAGCTCCATCCTCTCAGTAATCCAACTATGAAAGCTGCATCATAGGTGTCTCCAGCCCCCGTCGGATCAATTTCATCAACTTTAAATGGCGGTATATGTTTCTTTCCACTCTTTGTATATATGGTTGAACCTAAACTACCCATTTTCACGGCGATCACATTTACACCGATATTCAGCATTTTCGAGCAAGCTGAATCCGCATCTTCGGTTCCAGCAAGCACCTTTATTTCCTCGATGCTTGGCAATATGAAGTCTGCTCTCTCGATCACAGGCTTGCAGATCTCTCTAATTTTATGCGGGGGCAAAAGTTCAGGTCTAAGGTTGGGGTCTAGAGATATACTTAAACCATTCTCATGGGCTATTTTCACAGCTTTATAGCATGCTTCACGCATGCTCCGGCTAACTGATAGGGCTGAACCCATTATGTGCAGATGTTTAAATCTAACAACGTAGTCTTCGTTAATGTTTTTTGCTGATATTTTTGAGGAGGCTGACCGCTTAAGATGAAATATAAATCTCCTTGTTCCATTAGAGAAATAGGAGACAAAAGCTATTCCAGTGAGATAGTTCTTTAAAACCTTAACACAGCTAACATCCACACCATCACACTTGAGTCTATTAACCACCATAATGCCGAAATCATCATCTCCAACAGCACCTATTATGGCTGAGGGACATCCAAGTCTAGCAACGGCATCGGCAAATATTGCGGGAGCACCGCTTGGAAATGGTCCAACGAATTCCGCTGGAACATTAAATGGCAAGTCTCTGTTTTTACGCATAATCTCGACTAATATTTCACCTATTGTTAAAACACCCTGCATAAAGCAGGATTATATTGAAGCAAAATAATAATATTTTCCTTGCATTATTTGAGGAGAAGAAAAATGACGGATATAAAGCTAAAATACTAGTTAAATAATTTTTAATAGAGATTTCAAGCGGCTCTGTAGTTAAAAGTGTAATTGGGTGGAGAAGTTGGCTCTTAATGGGTTACATCGTAACCTAGAAAAGATTATTGCGAACCTTTTAGGTGTGGTAGTAGCCTCCCTGCTTCAATATATGCTAATAACATCTTTTATTTCAGCTGGTTTGGTTGATCCAGCGCCTTTAGAAATCTCCTTAGGAGAGAATTTACCATTAATCTCTATAAGCATACTCTTCCATCTAGTTCCGCTGAACGTTATTTTAATAATTTTGTTGAGCTGGATTTATCTAAATAAGTTCATTTCTAAAAGGCCGAGAAAATATAAATTGGCAAAAAGAACTGTGAAATCTAAATCCATAACAAAAGCATTTTATCTTTTCAACTCTAACCTCAGGGGAGTTCTAGGGGTAATAGTTCTATTTAGTTTTCTACTATTTATTACATTTATGTCAGTTTACCCATCCATCCTATATGATTTCACCCTGCATCTCTACTGGAGTAATAATTTCTTTAGAATGCTCATTAGGTGGTCTAGTCAAATTAATTCATCTCTGATCAATGCTGTAGGGCTATTTGCAGCATACTTCAGAAACGGTATCTCAAGTTTAATTAAGCCTTTGAGTGATCCTCTCCTCAAAGCCAATGTAATGTGGAAATATTTGATTTGTCAGAATGCTACGGCTTGGTTAACAGCCATGTTTATATTGGCTTATTGTAAATATTATGAAGGAAAAAGTAGACGGTGGAGCTAGAAGATCCCTTCTTCCTCAGCTATTTTTCTTATGGCTTCATTTCTTGTTAATCCTTGTCTTTGATATTCTTTTATCTTA
>CAZWWD010000110.1:0-3531 GCA_964637155.1 uncultured Candidatus Bathyarchaeia archaeon | reverse complement strand
AGAGCTGTTTTGTAGCCTCTCTTCTGGAAGTATCTTGCCAGCTTAGCCGCAGTCGTCGTTTTTCCGGAGCCCTGTATTCCAACAAGCATGAAAACGTTTCTCTTTCCTGGAGTAACGGTCAGCGGGACGGGTTTTTCTCCGAGTAAGCGGACGAGCTCCTCATAGACAACTTTTATCACATGCTCCTTTCTCGGTATGCCTGGCGGAATCTTCTCCTTTAACGCTCTTTCTTCTATTCTCTTTGAAAGCTCTAGAACAAGTCTAACGTTTACATCTGCCTGCAATAACGTGCGCTGTAGATCGCGGACAAGCTCCTTAACAACATACTCATCTATAACTGAAGCCCCAAAAATTTTCTTTAGGGATTCATAGATTGATGAACCAATCTTTTCAAGGACCAAGCTACTTTCCCTTTCTCAAGATAAATTACAGCTATATACTTAACTAAGTGTAATTTCAACATAAATAAATCTATCTTTGGTAATAGATTGTTTAGATGGGAGGAACCATAATGGTTGAATTCGGAAGTGAAGTGATCGATTTAAGGAGTGACACAGTTACTCTCCCCACTGAGGAGATGCTTGAGGCAATAAGGAACGCTGAGCTAGGCGACGACTGCTACAAGGAGGATCCAACAGTTAATAGACTTGAGGAGATGGCTGCTAAGAAGATGGGTAAAGAGGCTGCGTTGCTTGTTCCAAGCGGCACCATGGCTAATCTTGTATCAGTTATGAGCAACACGAAGAGAGGTGACTGCGTAATCTTGGAGGCTGAATCCCACATATACTGGTATGAGGTGGGCGGCATGTCGGCGATAGCAGGCGTGTTACCATGGCCTATAAAAGGAAACATGGGGGCTTTAGATCCTAAAGATGTTGAAGCCGCTATAAAACCTAAAAACATACATTTCCCGGAGACGACTTTAGTTTGCATAGAGAACACTCATAATAGGGCTGGAGGCACAATTATTACTCCACAGCAGATAGAAGCCCTAAGCAAAGTTACAAGAGAGTATGGTTTAAAGCTCTATATGGATGGAGCAAGAATATTTAATGCTGCAGTAGCATTAAAAGTTGATGTCAGAGAATTCACTAGGCATGTTGATAACTTGATGTTCTGCCTTTCAAAAGGGCTTAGCTGTCCAATTGGCTCAGTTATTGTCGGCGACAGCGAGTTTATTGAGAAGGCTAGAAAGATTAGGAAAATGCTTGGCGGCGGAATGCGGCAGGCCGGTATAATTGCAGCTCCAGGCATAATCGCCCTTGAAAAGATGATAGATAGACTTGAGGAGGATCATAGAAATGCTAGGCTTCTAGCTGAGGGCATAGCTAAAGTTGATGGATTATATGTAGATTTAAGAAGAGTTCAAACCAACATGGTTCTGATAGATGTCAGCGGCTTAGGAATCGATGCTGACACTTTCATCAATAAGCTCAGAGAAAAGGGGGTTCTAGCATTAAGTCATAGTAGGACTACGGTTAGGATGGTTACCCATAGGGGGATCGAAAGGGAACATATTGAAAAGGCTCTAACCATAATTGAGGATGTAACGAAAGAATTTAAGGGCGGCTCTTAAGGATTTCAGCTTCCTTTAATGCGCATAATCTTTGTTCTACCCATTATGCGCCAGTACTCAACCTCCACGCCGTTAGCCAACTTAGATCTTATATTCTCCTCTTTGGGGATTGGTGTCTCAAAGACTTCGTATGTCTCTAGATCCATTATTTGAATGCTGTTAGGTAAGACGGCTATTACTTGTCCGCTTCTTTTGTCGATTATTGGCACATCAACTTTTGCGTCAACTGGTTTAACGAAGCTCCTCTTGACTCCATCGAATACTCCTAAAGCCACAACCCTAGCCTTAGCTGAACCATGTTTACCCGGCTTCGACTTTGTGACCTCAACTATGTGGCATGGTTCCCCATCAATAATCACGTATGATCCTACCTTTAAACCTCCAACATCCATCGGCCTACTCATAACGTTCACCATCCAAACAATTTTAAAACCGCATCATTCTTATTAATCTTCATTTTCTTAATATTATTTGTGTTTTGCGCGGTGAGATGGTGGCTAAGACCGTTGGTATCGTTGCCCGCTTAGACCGCAGGGATGCCCTAACACTAGCACTTAATATATCTAAACGCTTTGAGTCCGCTGGATTCAACGTGTTTTTTGAGTCTAACCTAGCGGAGCAAATCGATAGGAAGGAGCTTGCGAAGCCCCTTGAAGAAATGAACGTCGATTTAATCGTTACGATCGGCGGCGACGGAACGATACTTAGAACCTGCATACGCATACCTAAACCTGAACCCCCAATAATGGCGATCGATATGGGTGCAAGAGGATTCTTAACAGAGATCCCTCCTGATGAGGCTCTTGAAGCAGTAAACCGCTATCTTAATGGTTCTTATCATGTTGAGAGCTATAGTAAAATTGCATCCTTTATTGGAGGTTTTAGGCTTCCAGACGCTCTAAACGAGATTTTCATAACATCACGCCATTTAGCAAAGCTCTTGCATATTAGAATATGGAAAGATAATGTTGAGGTCATGGATTGTAGGGCTGACGGAGTGATTATTGCGTCTCAAGTTGGCTCAACAGCCTATTCCTTCTCTAGTGGTGGACCAATACTAGATCCCCAGGTTGACGCGCTTGTTTTGACACCTGTCTGCCCGGTGAGCCTTATACGCCCAATAGTTTTCCCAGCGGATTCGCATATAACTGTGGAATTGCTTAAACCCAAAACGGCGGTAGTTGTTGTTGACGGTGACTATCAAAAGAGTATAGGCGGTGGGGAATCGAAGGTTACCGCACTGATTTCAGAGCACAAATCTAGGTTTATAAGATTTAAGCCTAACTTTTATAGCCGACTAAAATCTAGACTTCTCTTCTCTAGGGAGGAAGGATGAAAAAGATATGAGCGGGAAGCGTAGAAGTGTGGTGCTTGATACTTCAGCTTTCATAGCTGGGTTTGATCCATCCTCCATTAGTGAAGAGACCTACTCTGTTCCCGAGGTTGAGGTTGAGCTCCTCAATAATTCAATATCTAAAATACGATTCAAAACATCGGTGAAAAGTGGAAAGCTCAAAGTAATTGCTCCTTCACCTGAATACGTAAATTTTGTTAGAAAAGCTTCAAGCGAAGTTGGAGACATAAGGTTTCTTTCAGAAGTTGACATAGCGATTCTAGCCTTAGCGGTTCAGCTCAGAGAGAATAACCAAGACCCCACAATAATCACAGATGACTACTCAATACAGAATGTTGCTGACAAGCTTGGATTAAAATTCATATCGCTATCAAACTATGGCATACGATATCAACTACATTGGATGCTTTACTGCCCAGCATGCGGCAAAAGATACCCATCAGACCGGAAAACAATGGTGTGCGAAAACTGCGGAGCAAAGCTAAAAAGAAAACCACTAAAAAGAAAACTTGTAAAGAAGCATTAAATAACCGCAAAAGATATTGAGACAAAAGAAGAAGAAAGCCAAGAAACCTAACGCGCCAGGGGGGAGATGAGAAGG
>CAZWWD010000109.1:0-3541 GCA_964637155.1 uncultured Candidatus Bathyarchaeia archaeon | reverse complement strand
GGAATCAACAGACGAGGGAACCCCTGTCTTTATCTAGGCTTAAAGGGCGTTCTCTCGGTGGAGCTGCAGGCGGAAGGCGCGAAAAGAGATGTCCACTCGGCTAATGCGCCGCTGATTCCGAATCCAGCTTGGAGGCTTATTTGGGCGCTAAACAGCATAAAAAACGAGAGGGATGAAATTTTAATTGAGGGCTTCTATGAAAGGGTTGAAGAACCTTCAGCTGAGGAGATTAAATGCTTAGAGGAAATACCATTCGAGGAGGAAGAAGAAAAAAGAAGCCTAGGGCTAAAGGAGTTTCTCCATAACCTCACAGGCTTAGAGGCCTTAAAGGCTCTCCTATTCAACCCAACATGCACAATAAACGGATTCCACTCAGGATATGGTGGCCCCGGCGCCAAAACTGTTCTACCATGCAAAGCCTTCGCGAAGCTAGATTTCAGGCTTGTCCCAAAACAGATGCCCGATGAAATATTCGAAAAGCTGAAGCTTCACCTAAAGAATAGGGGCTTCAGCGACATTAAAATCATAAAGTATGGTTCAACCGAACCAGCGAAAACACCAATCAACCATCCCTTCGTTCATCTAGTGGCTTCAGCAGCCGAGAAAGTTTATGGAAGGAAAGCAGTGATCTATCCGACCAGCGCCGGCTCAGGGCCAATGCACCTATTCAGAAACTGGCTCAACATGCCGGTGGTCTCAGCTGGATGTAGCTATCCAGAGGCGAAGGCGCATGCTCCAAACGAAAACCTGCCAATAGAACTATACTTGAAGGGCATAGAGTTCATGGCTACCCTAATAGAGGAGTTCGGTTCAAGTTAAAAAAATCCTAAACTCGAAATTATTCTATAATTTTAGATTGGAAGATTCAACCATGAGAAGACACCTATCATCTTTAACGCCATATAAATCATCACGGCGATAAAGATGTACTTCAGCTTCTTTGCTGGAAGCCTATGAGCAGCCCTCACACCCACCTGAGCCATTGGAACACTTGTGCCGGCAAGTAATATCCATTGTAGCAGGTTCACGTATCCTATGGAGTATGGGGGTAGCCCAGATACGTTTAGTCCATCAAGCATGTAGGATATTGCTCCGCCGATTGATGTGAATATCATCATTGCGGTTGATGTCCCCACCGCCGAATGCATCTTAAACTTTAAGATTGTCGCCATAACTGGAACCATTAGAACCCCGCCTCCTATACCTATCAGGCCGCATGCAAAACCTAGAGGTAATCCCCACAGGATATAGGTGATGATCTTCTCAGATGGTTTTTCCTCAATTTTTGGAGGTTTTGCGGTGAGCATTCTTATGGCTCCACCTAAAATGGCAATACCGAAGATGGTGGTTAATATTCTGCCTGGAAGATTTGATGCGACGAAAGCTCCTAAAGCGGAGGCAAAGGCGCCTGTTATTCCCAGCGTGGCCCCAGCCCTCCATAACACGGCTCCCTTTTTATAGTGGCCGTAGGCTCCGCTGATGGCCGTGGGCAACACGACTAGAAGGTTTGTTCCAAACGCCGTTTTTATTGCTATGCTTGGATCAAATCCTGAAGCCGTTAGAATCCAATATTGGACGGGAACCATTATAAAGCAGCCGCCTACACCAAGCAATCCGGAAGCAAAGCCGACGCCGAGCCCCGTCGCCAAAAGGGCATATAAATACATGGCCTCCATTCTCTCAGCAACCACCTTACATCAACTGAAAGACGAACAAAAAATTAATTTTACACCCAAATATAATATTTTCGATTAAAAAATAAGCATCAAAAACCATAAATGAAGAGTTAGACTATAAATTTAAGCATTAAAGATTATGATAGCGATTCGCTCCCAAAATTATTTAAAAATACATCAATGCCCTTCATTAAGTTTAGGGTTGATTCATACTGCGCCGTAAGCTTAGACGCGGTGGTTCCAGATAAAGTTTGGAGGTAAAGACTAAGAATGTGGGAATTAATTTATTTAATAGCTCTGGAAAATATTTTAGAGAGGCTTCTTCCCGATGGATGATGCAATAGTTGTTTCAAATTTAACGAAGAGATACGGCAACCTTACAGCCGTTGATCACATAAGCTTTAGAGTTAAGAGGGGGGAGTTCTTCGGTTTTCTAGGTCCAAATGGCGCTGGCAAGACCACTACGATAAGAATGCTCACCGGAATACTCAAGCCCGATGAGGGGAAAATTTCCGTGATGGGCTACGATATGGAAAGAGAAAAAGTTAAGGCTAGACAAGTCATGGGGATAGTTCCTGAAATGGCTAACGTATATGTTGACCTCTCGGTTTGGCAGAACCTCATGTTTATGGGCGAACTCTATGGAGTGCCCAAGGTTCTCAGACGCGAAAGAGCTGAGAGGCTTCTCCGCGAACTAAACCTTTATGAGCAGCGGGATGTGAAAGCTAAAAAGCTATCTAAGGGGATGAGGCAGAGGCTTCTGCTTTGTATGGCTATGCTGAATGATCCAGAAATACTTTTTCTAGATGAACCCACCGTCGGATTAGATGTTCAAAGCGCCCGTCTCATACGTAAGATACTTAGAGACTTGAATGAAGAGAAAAATGTAACCATTTTCTTAACGACCCATAACATGGAGGAGGCGGAGCAGCTCTGCGACAAAATAGCAATAATCAATCATGGGAAAATAGCTGCAATCGACACTCCGGAGAGGCTGAGAGGAGTAATGAGAGAGCTCCAATGCGTTGAAGTATCCTTCAATAAGCCTCCTAGCATCGGAGAATTATCAGCTCTCTCCCACATTAACGAAGTTAGAAGAGTTGGTAAAATATTCCGATTGTACACCAATTCACCTTTCGACCTAATTGAGGAAATTATCGATTATGGAAAACGAAACAATCTGAAGCTTACTTGGCTTCAAGTCTTGGCTCCCAGATTTGAGGATGTATTCCTTAAAATAACGGAGGGGAAAAATTGAGAGACACCTACCCAACAAACATTTTTCCCGATCAAATCAGGAAGGCAATAGCCATATGCAAAAAGGACATACGCATATACTATTGTAAGGGGCCCGTAATAATATTCGGTCTTTTGCTACCTCTCTTCCTGTTCCTAGCTTTCTCAATTGGGCGAAATCTTTCCCTAAGCTTTCTGGTTCCAGGCATGCTGGGCATGAGTGTTTTCTTCACCTCAACGTCGGTTGTTCCGGTTATAGCGCCTTGGGAAACACGCATGAAAACCTTTGAGCGGTTGGTTTCTGCGCCCGTAACCGTAGCGACAATAATTTTCGGGGACATATTAGCCTCCGCAATTTTTGGGCTATTTATATCAACGGTTCCGGTTGCAGTAGGCCTATTAGCTGGAACCCCCATAATCAATTTCCCAATAATGTTACTCAGCATCGTGCTATCTTCCTTCTGTTTTTCCTCTCTAGGCGCTCTTCTATCAGCTCCCCCCTCAGACACTCCGGCAACAGTTATGATGCTCTCTTCACTCGTCAAGTTTCCATTGGTCTTCATAAGCGGGATCTTCATTCCGCTTGAGTCCATGCCCCTCTGGGGGAGGTTTATCGCCTATCTTTCTCC
>CAZWWD010000108.1:0-3561 GCA_964637155.1 uncultured Candidatus Bathyarchaeia archaeon | reverse complement strand
TCCATCTCATGCCATGGAATCTCATAAACATATATGATTGGTTTCACCATTCTCAGATCGTTTATGTTCCTCTGTAATTCCACATACTCCTCATTGAGGGGTGAGGTGGCAATTTCGTAGATCCGTTTTCCAAGCTCCCGCAGAACCTCTTTATCGCTTTGCGGGATCTCTTCGTTCTTCTTTTGTCCGCTCATCATTGGGCACCTATCATTCAATAACGCTGTTAAGCCTTCCTTCTTCTTCAGCTTCTACTTGCGCTTTTATCCTAAATAAATCCTACCCAGAAATTATTTTTTATTAAATAGTAAGAGACTTTCACATGCGCTGAATGCTAAAAAGTTTATGGCGGGAAGGTTTATCTTCAAATGAGAGGTAAAAGTTAATGAAGAATAATGGCTACTTCTTTTTTGTGGGCTCCCCCGCAAATGGTCTAAGCGACGTTGTTAAAGAGTTTTCCTATAAGAATTTGAGTTTCTATGTTTTCAAGGGCGTCTACGAACCCGGCGAAGATACTTTTCTGCTAGCTGAAAATTTAGATGTTAGGGCGGATGATAGGGTTCTTGATATGGGAACCGGATGTGGAATATTGGCTGTGTTATCGGCGCTTAAAGCTTCGTGGGTTCTCGCTGTTGATGTGAATCCTAATGCTGTGAGATGCGCCAAAGTGAATGCTCGAAGAAATGGGGTTCTAGGGAAGATTAGCTTTGTATGCGGAGACCTATTTAATCCATTAAGAAGAAATACTGTCTTTGATCTAGTGCTTTTTAATGCGCCATATCTTCCCGTTGAAGAGAAACCTAGAGAATGGATAGAGTATGCTTGGGCTGGCGGGAAAAATGGCAGGAGAATTATAGATAGATTCCTTAATGATTTGCCGAATTATTTAAGGTATGGTGGCAGGCTTCTACTTGTGCAATCATCGCTTTCAAACATAGAGGAAACTCTAATCATGCTTGAAAACAGAGAGTTTAAAACCGAAATTGTCGATAGAAAAAGATTTTTCTTCGAGGAAATAGCCCTAATAAAAGCCGTTAGGCATTAAATTGAAAACAGCTATAAAATTTTGCTCCTAAATTGATTAAATCTTAAATTTAGGGTTTGATATATAGTGATTTTAGGTCGTGCATAATTTTGCCCGCAAGAAGGAGAAGAAGAATAGGCGCAAGAGTCCTTAAAGCCGTATCATCAAACTTAAGATTAAACATACTTAAGTTGCTTTTCGATAAGGGCCCTCTCTCTTACACTGAGATAATGAATAATCTAAAATTAAGCCCGAGCAAGGACGCTGGCAGATTCGCATATCATTTGAAAGTGCTACTAAACATGGACCTTATTGAACCCGATGTGGAATCAAAGAAGTATGTGCTAACCGACCTAGGCAAATCCGTTGTTGACTTCGCAAACAGCCTAGAGGAGAAGGCCTTTAAGAGAAGAATGCTCGTGAGAACATCGCGCCTAGCAATAGAGTACTTCGATAGAAATAAAATAGCTGAGTCACTTATTAAAGAGGCTGGTGTACCCATAGATTTAGCGCAGAAGATTGCCCGTGAAACAGAGGAAAGATTGCTTAAGCTCGACACCAAGTATTTGACGGCGCCGCTGATCAGGGAGTTCGTGAACGCGATACTTATAGAGCGCGGCCTAGAGGAATACCGGCATAAGCTAACGCGTTTAGGTCTCCCAGTTTATGATGTAACCCAGCTAATAAAGGCTATGAGCAGGTCTTCAGCCAACGTTGAGGCAGTGAGGATGGCTGCTGGAAACCGCGTAATGGAAGAATATACGCTTCTGAACGCTCTTCCAAGAGATGTTGTGGACGCCCATCTTTCAGGAGCACTTAACTTAGACAACCTTGCATATTGGATCCTAAAATTAAACAGTTTTATGCATGACCTAAGATACTTCTTTAGGTACGGCCTAACCTTCAGAGAGGACTCTTCGGAGAACATAGCGGTTCGTCCCCCTAAAAGTTTTAGGGCAGCCCTGCATCTAATGGCTAATATTCTGAAAATTGCCTCTGCGGAAATATCGTGTGAGCAGGGGATAGGTTTCTTCAACATCTTTTTAGCACCCTTCATTAAGGGTTTATCGGAGGAGGAAGCGAGAGAGGAGCTCAGCTATTTTCTCTCCTCAATCAACCTAACAGTCTCGACGGGAGTATCCTTGGGGATAGAAACTGAAATGCCTGAGTTTATAGCTGAGAGCAAAGCTGTGGGCCCTGAGGGGGAGGATGTTGGCGTTTACGGTGATTACGTTGATGAGGCTTATACTTTAGCCTCGCTAATGCTCGATAGCCTCAGTGCCATGAGTAAACCTAAACCGATTTTTAATCCAAGCCTCATAATTAATGTCAGCCCCAAATCTCTTGGGGATTATGAGGGGGAAAACCTCCTCTATGAAGCCCATAAGCTCGCTGTTTACGGGCTTCCATACTTTGCTAATTCCTCCATAAAGCAGGGGGGCGCTTCATTTCTAGCTACTGGACACATATTTTCCGCTGATTGGAGGGGAGACTGGGAGCTCGATGTTCTTAGAGCTGGCTGCATGGGCAGCGTCACAATAAATTTGCCGAGAGCCTTCTATGAATCGAAGGGCAGAGAAACCTTCTTTGAGAACCTCTATGATTTCTCTGAGAAGGCTCTTAGAGCATTGGAAATAAAGTATTTGACGATAAAGCAGCGTACATATGAGGGTTTGCTGCCGTTTCTGGCTCAGGGGGAGAAAATAGACTTATACTGTAGGCTTGATAACTCATTGTTCCTGTTGGCTCCGGTTGGCTTAAACGAAACAGCTCAATTAGCAACTAAGAGCAGTATTTATGAAAGCAATAAATCCCTTAAATTTGCTGAAGAAGTGCTCCTGTATCTTCAGAAAATAGTTGAAGAATACTTAAATAGACGTGGAATGCGCTGCGCTCTTTCCCTGACACCAAACCTTGAAGCCTCAAAAAGAATGGCTGCCCTCGACATTGAGCGTTACGGGCTTGCCAGAGTAAACATTAGCGGCGACAGAGAAAACCCATACTATAGCTGCTTAGAAAGAGTTGCATATAACCCCGAAATCCCAATTGAAAGATACCTAAGCATAGAGGAAAAACTCCATAAATTCTCCTTGGGAAGCCACCTCGTAAAGATAGCGGTAAGAGAGGAAGAAACATCTCCAGAACATTTACTGTCAACGACAAAAAAGATAATCAGCAACTTCAAAATACCATTATACGCCTACGACATAACACTGACATACTGCAGTAGCTGCCACAAAACCTTCCACGGCGACCAGCTGAAATGCCCCTCATGCGGCTCAGTCAGCACAATAATCAAATTCACCCGCGAAAACACAAGATACAAGCTCAGCCAATAAAAACCAAAACCCTTATCCGATGCGAAACCCATTAAAATATCCCGGGCTGGTGAGCTGGCGGACGGCTTCCGAGCGCTTCCCCAAAAAGGGGGCGCTTGAGGAAACTCCGCCCACCGCACAGCCCGCAACGCCGCAAGGCGTGGGGTGAGAGCCCCGGCTCCGGAACAGAAACGGAACGTCCATCAAGCCTGTGACGATGAG
>CAZWWD010000107.1:0-3571 GCA_964637155.1 uncultured Candidatus Bathyarchaeia archaeon | reverse complement strand
CGTCCATAAGAATCGCGAACTCAAAGTTTTGTGCGTCAATGTACTCTAAATTTGGGCTAAAAGTTCACGACATCATATATCCTCCATTGGACAGGAGAATATTTCGTCCCTCAACCAGCCGCCCTTCGGAAGATTACGTTTTAACGTATTTTGGTAAGGAAACAAAGTTCTCCGTGATTAAGAAAATTGCTGATTTAGGCGTGAAAATTAAGGCTTTCGGCTCTAAAACATCGTTTATTGATAAAGGAATAATTAAGCATCCGAACATTGAATATTTGGGGAGAATATCGACGAGCAATCTAGTTGACGCCTACTCAAACGCTTTATTCACGCTTTTCCCCTTCACTCACGAACCTTTTGGTTATATTCCGCTTGAGAGCATGGCGTGTGGAACCCCAACATTAACATATAATATGCAGGGGCCGGGAGAGTATATTATTGACGGCGAGAACGGTTGGCTTGTGGATAGTGATGCACATATGGTGGAGAAGGCTATTGAAATATGGAGGGAAGGATATCCTGTTAGGATGAGACAATGCTGCGTTAAAGAATCACTGGCATTTGATAGGGAAATCTATGTTAAAAAGTGGCTGAAGATGCTGGGTTCATTTAGTGTTATATAGCAACAATAAGCAATCAAGTAATCTTGAATTTTGATTTCATTAGATGATTGGTGGGTAGAGATGTCTTTGATAAAAAGGGATAGATGGTTTAATCTTAGATTTTGGGTCGCTTCAGATTATTTTCTGCTCTTCGTAATTGCGTTAATATATGTTGTTGCTGTGTCAAGTTTTGCGGTATTAACTCATTATTCATTTTACACTAATGCTTGGGATTTAGGGATATATGCTCAGGCCCTTTACAGCACCCTTAATTACGGGAAACTTCTATATTATACGGTTGAGGCTGTCGGTAATCCTTCCAGAAGTCTTTTCGGCATACATTTTTCGCCTTTCCTATTTCTACTTGTCCCAGTTTATGCGATATATCAGAATCCGATTACTCTACTAGTGCTTAGACCAGTAGCTATTTCTATGGGGCTAATCCCCTTATACCTGATTATACGTGAAAATAAGATTGTTGACAGAAGATTTGTCATTCTTTTTGCAGTTATATATCTGGTTTATCCTCCTATGCTTGTTCCAATCTCAAACTTTGATGTCCTATCTTTCATACCAGCCATATTTCTTTCCGCCCTATATTACGTGGAGAAAAAGAGGTATTTACGGGCTTACATCTTTATTTTGTTAGCGTTAACAGTTAATGAGTTTGTTTCGCTGATTGTTGTTGCAACAGCAGTCTATATACTGCTTTCAGAGTGGAGAGAGATATTAAGGAGCTTAAGGAGGAAGAAGGTTAATCGGGACATAGCTTTTTCCCTAGTGCTTTTACTTACGGGGGTATTGTGGTTCGCTTTGGCGAGCGCCGTTATCACATACTTTAATCCAGCCGCATTAGAAACCAAGTGGGAGTGGGGGGAGCTGGGGAGCAGCCCGAGGGAAATAATTTTTAATGCTTTAGCTAATCCGGTTAAGACGTTGAATATTTTGTTTAATGACGGAGAAAGAAAATTTCTTTATGTTGTCGCTCTTTTGGGCCCTCTTGCTTTCACATCGCTTCTTGATCCCCTGGCGTTGGTGATGGCTTTGCCGTGGCTGGCGGCCAGCCTTCTTTCGATAAATCCGCTTTACTATTCAATTGAGACTCAATATCCAGCTTTTGTTTCGCCTTTCATTTTTTTGTCGGCTATTAAGGGAATAAAAAGATTGATGGGTTTTAATATGAGCATTATGAAGCGTATTGTCACTTTGATGGTGATTGTACTACTTATTTCTACGCTTCTGATCCCGTCGAGCGTACGTTTTAAGCGTGATGAAACTAGCTGGATAATAACGTTGGCATTAAAGGAAATTCCTTCTGACGCCTCGGCTTCTGTTATGCCTGAAATTTTTCCGCATATATGTAATAGGCTTAATGTTTACCCATATTTTGTTGATGGAGTTGATTATGTGCTCATAAACGTTTACTCTTGGTGGTATGATGTCACCCTTCCTAGACCAGCTCACATTGCAGCTAGGTGGTGCGACGCGCAAATTAGTGATGAATACGGGATACTCTTGAATATGAAGGGAATAGTTCTCTATAAGAGGGGGTATAAGGGAGCTGTTAAATATTTTAGTGGTGTAAGATTCACCTACACGTTTTGTAATGTAACGGATTCCTCCGGCAAAGTTATTTGGAGCGAAGAAGTTTCCGGAAACGTTCTAGTTCATGAGACTGGAAATCCGGCTCCACTATTCTTTAGGGTTCCCTACAAGTTTCTGCCGCCTGGAAAATACAATGTTACCGCATCCATGAAGGTGTCTCCAATTATTTCAGGAGTGTTCATCCGGTTTGAATTGAGAACTAAGCCTGGAGAGACAAGAGTTTTAACCAAGGAATATTTCAGTGAAGAATTTATAGGGGATGGGTGGGAGACCTTAAATTTCAGTTTCACAATAAAAAAGACTATGCCAATAGAGATAGCGGTTTACGTCAGTAACTTCACGGATATTTACTTTCACTCTTTGAGCGTTCTTCAGGTCTCGGGTGCGTGAGGAATGAAGATCTGCGCTGTCACCACATGGCCTCCCCATCGTGATGGGGTGGCTCTATACTCTGCTTACCTCTATAAATGTATGGGTGAAATTGCTGAGGTTAAGGTATTAGCGAATGAATCAAATTCATCATCTTTCTTTAGGAATGGTTTAGGGGGGAAATGTAGGGTTGTTAAGTGCTGGAGGAGGGGAAGCTTTACCTACCCCTTTAAAATTTTCCGTAGTGTTTTAAGAGAGAATCCAGATATAGTTCATTTACAACATGGATGGCTACTTTATGGCGATAAGATCTCTTCACTATTATTTCCAGTGTTACTTTTTTTCTTACGCTTACTCAATAAACCTATCGTGGTTACCATGCATACGGTAGTGAAGAGAAACGCGCATCTTTACAATAGTAAGATCGTCAATTTCATAGCTAAAATCGCTATAATCTTCTTAACTAGAACCATAGTTAAACTTTCCAGCGGAATTATTGTGCATAATTATTTGATGAAGGAAACTTTAAAAAACGCTTATTCTCTGGAGAAGGAGGAAAAGAAGATATTCATTATTCCCCATGGTGTGAAGAAAGCTTTGGGGAAACCGAGGAAACGGGAAGATGAAACGATCCGAATATTGTCGTTGGGCTTCATAAGAAGGGGAAGCGGGATTGAACATTTAGTTGAGGCTTTTAAATCATTTTCAGCCAGTTACCCAAACGCGGTTCTCGTGGTTGCTGGTGGACGGCATGCACATGACGGAAAAGGCTACATTGAAGTGATAAGAAAAGTCCTATCGAATCCTCCGAAGAACGTTATCTTCACAAACTTTGTTGATGAAAAAGAACTAGATCAGCTGATTTGGAAAAGCAAAATAATTGTTCTTTCCGCGGTGGAAGATTATTACATTGAGGCCAGCGGATCTCTAGCGAGGGTTGCAATGTATGGGAAGCCAATTATTTGCAGTCGGGTGCCTAAATTTGAAGTTGAACT
>CAZWWD010000106.1:0-3641 GCA_964637155.1 uncultured Candidatus Bathyarchaeia archaeon | reverse complement strand
GAGGGCTAAAGAAAAGTATCATAATGCCTCCATAAGTCTTCTAAAGGAATTTAGGTAAGTGAGGATATGGCTGAATTGAAGCAGATTTATAGGTGTAATGTTTGCGGGAACATAGTTGAGGTGTTGCATGCCGGCGTCGGCACGCTCGTGTGCTGCGGTAGGCCGATGGAGCTGCTGAAAGAGAAAACTGGGGACTTGGGCCTAGAAAAGCATGTTCCAGTCATAGAAGGGGTTAAGGATGGCTATTTGGTTAAGGTTGGCAGCGTTCCGCATCCGATGGAAGAGAAGCATCATATTGAATGGATAGAGCTAGTCACCAATAGAGGGTACTACAGAAAATTCCTTAAAGCGGGTGAAAAGCCGGAAGCATACTTCAAGGTTAAAGCGGAAAAGGTTTCCGCTAGGGAATACTGCAACCTTCATGGCTTATGGAAAACCCCGTAACCATTCTCCCCTTTCTTTTCTAAAAATTTTGAATTAAATAGGAAACCTCTACTCTGGTAAAAAGGAGAGCTCAGAGAGGGGGATCCACCGCCCTCACGGTTTTAAGGGTTTGCTCATAATATCTCGGCCCATAGGTTAAGGTTATTTGATGGAAGTTTTCGCTTCTGGTTTCCACCAGCTCAAGGTTTCCCTCAACGTAAACAACCTCATCCCTCCAGCATTGCATCCTGAATTCCTCAAGATAAGACACTACCCTAACTATGTCATCAGCTCGAGGCCCATCAACGATTTTAAGCGGTTCAACATAATATACTGAGGGCATGTAGGCTCCCTCCGAATCCCCCTTAACCCGCAGAATAGCTCTTATCCACCCCTTCCGGACGATTCTCCTGAGGCTTGGGTATTCGTTGCGTATTTCGCTCCAAGACTTAATGGGCTCAAACTCAACCTTTATTGTCCGCCTGAGGGTTTCGTCTTGGAAAACACCGTAGATTAGCTTGCGCCTCTGATGCCAGATGAACTCTTTGGGACTCAGGTTTTTGAAGCGCCAAGTTTTTCTCATCACATGCAGAATAAAGTTTTCATTCTCGAATTCATTAGAGAGGTTTGAGCTCCTATCTGAATAGAGCTCCCGTAGGACGCTGCGCAGTTTTCTTAGGTTTTTCTCTCCGTAAACGGTCATGTCGATATCCGAAAAGTTTGGGTGATGGAAGCCATGGAGAATGCTGCCGAAAACCCCGAAGCCGCGTAGGGGTAAACCATAATCCTCAACAATTATCTTCAGAATCCTCTGTAAGGCTTCGAGCAGTTTGTCTCTAGGCTTTGAACCGGCTATTCGATGGAGAATCTCCTCGGGCCTCCTAACCTCGGCGATGTTCCCGCATTTAACGCCTAAAACCTTCTTGCCGAGCGGCTTATGTAGAAGCATGTGGTGGGGGAATTTTTCCCGAATAAGCCTCCAGCCCTCATCGCCGTAAAACTTGTAGAAAACTGTTCTTCCATATCCCCTAGGCGCCTTAGGGTTACTGGACTCAAAAACCTGTGGAGGCGCATACTCGGCGTCGCATATGTAGCCTCCCGGGGGATGCGTGTAGCCTAGAACCCTGAAGATTAAGCCTTCACGGGTTACTATTGCATCACGGTCTCTAAGTTTTAGGTGGGCCAAATGTATTCTCCCCCGCTTCTGGCTGTTCCAACAACAACCTGATGGAATATTTCATCTGTCTGCGTGTTCTCCACGCGCTCAAGCACTCCTGAAACCTTGATTTCCTCATGATTTCCCGCGATGTTTCTGTAGCATCCAACCATTGAGACAACTCTATCGGGAACCATCTCCTTCGGGAGCTCTGATTTACTGTTGGCCGGCGTGTAGTTTTCGATCTTGTAGATTGCTGGGCGAAACATGGCTTCGCTGTCATCTCTAACTCTACACTTAAATTTCACTGGGAAGAGAGGTGTGTAAGTGTATTCGCCATATTTCACCGTTATTTCCTCAGGCTTGCGAACAGCATTATACATGAAAACTTTGCCTCGATATCTCCCCTTATATCGCCTCACGGCGTCTAAGCGGTTCTTGAAAACATAGCTTATTAAGCCTTCACTTACGAGCTTATCTACAGCTGCCTCAACCCTGCGGAAGCTCCGCCCGCCATAAACCACTAGGTCTATATCCGATTCTTCGCTGTGCATGTTTAGGGCTATGGAGCCGTGGATGCCGAAATCTTCTATTGGGACCCCTGATTCATCTGAAATTAGCTGGATTAAATCTACGGCGGCTTCCTGCAACCCATCTTTCTTCTCGAGCTTCATTAGATTTTTGAGGCACTCTTTTGGGGTGAACACTCTTCTTATGCGGTTCAGCGGTGTGCTGATAACCTCCTTCCCCCTGAAGGGGCAGAAGTAAACGTAGTCTGGGAAACCTGCTTTAAAGGCCTCTAGGAGGGTTCGGTAGTTTTCCGCCGTATAAAGCTTCTCGGCTCTAATGAGTCTAAGCCCATTAAATCTCCAAACTCTCTCTAGAAAGCGAAGTTTAAAGAGATTTTTGAATTTTAGTGGAATATACTTTAGGAAGGAGATCACCCGCCCCTGAGGGTGCTCATACCCGAAAACATTGAAGATGAAGCCCTCCCAAGTTACAAGCGTATCGCCGTCCATTGGAAGCCAATCCTCTAGCGACATCAAAGGGCACCAAAACTACTAATGATGAGACTCCACTTAAAGGTAGCTACTAACAGCTTCAGCGAAATAGAATCCCGCTAAAAAGTTTTTAATTTGGAAATTCTCATCTTTTAGCTCAGACTTAAATGGAGAACCGCTAGGCGGGGAAATGTTAAGCTAAAACTCTTCTCTTAGTGAGAGGGGGAATGCACATTAAATTACGTTAAGGTTGTGACTGATGAGAATCTGTGCGAAAACTGCGGCTTCTGCAGTTCCGTAAGCCGATGCCTAAACACCAGCTGCGTTGGATGCCTAGCATGCTACTACGCCTGCCCCTACGAAGCGAAGATAATAGTTGAGGATAGAGAGGAAAGAGAAACCATTAGGATAACGGTGGACGGAGTCCAGCAGCATGTTCCGGAAAGAATAACCATAAAGGAAGCATTAAAGCTAAGCGGCTACAAGATAGGGATCTACCCCCATGAAGGGGAAGTTCAGGCTCCCTGCGGCCTAGGCGGATGCTGGAGCTGCATGGTGATAGCCGATGGGGAACCGGTTAGAGCATGCATAACCGAAGTTAAGGATGGAATGAGAATTGAAACGGACGTTGGCTCCACAAAGCCCCTGAGAATAATTCATGGTCCAGAGCCGCATACTGTTGGCGGCAAGGCTACGCCCTGGACTGAGGGAAGAGGCGGCAGATACATTGAGGTTGCTGTATGGGCTGCTGGATGCAACCTCCGCTGCAGGAGCTGCCAAAACTACAGCGTAACCTACGATAATTCCTCCGCGGCCCTCACGCCTGAAGAGGCTGCTAGGCTGGTAACCTACTATAGGAGAAGGTATGGTGTTAGGGGGATGGCTATCAGCGGCGGGGAGCCAACCCTGAATAAGCGGTGGCTAATAGAGTATTTCAGGGAGCTAAAGAAGCTTAACCCCGATAAGGAGGCTAGGCTTCATCTCGACAGCAATGGAACCCTGCTGACGCCTGAATACATTGATGAGCTGGTTGAGGCTGGAGTCAACAATATAGGTGTTGA
>CAZWWD010000105.1:0-3735 GCA_964637155.1 uncultured Candidatus Bathyarchaeia archaeon | reverse complement strand
GAGCGGGATTTGAACCCGCGAACCCCTACGGGACAGGCTCCTGAAGCCTACGCATCGGTTTAATATGTTTTCTTCTGCGCCTTTGGCCTGGCTTGGCTATCCCCGCTCACTTATCTAAATTAGATTTAGGTATGAAGTTGGTTTTTTATTTTATGGTTCCGGCGATGAATGCTATTAATCCCATAGTCATCCATATTAGCACCATATTTTTGATTTTCTTGGCGTTTTCCCTTGTATGATTTTTCATTAGGCTTATTGATGATATTATGAAGCCTATGTCCGCAATCATGAGTGGAGGTATGAACCACATATGCGTTATTTCCAAGAGTATTGGTAGAGGGCTTAATAGGACAGCTGCTATGAAGAATGCTGAAGCTATTTGGGCCGCTCTTTTGGCTCCATAAGATATCGCTATTGTTTTGATTCCCCTGATTTTATCGCCTTCCACGTCGGTTATACCCTTAGTTATCTCCCGACCAGTATTCGCTAAGAAGGCCAGAGCTGCAAAAAGTATTGTGTTGGGTTCAATCGAGTTCTTTAAGGCCGCGCCGCCGTAAATGAATGGCAGTGAGATACATGTGCTTACAAGCATGTTTCCAGGCAATCCGGTTCGCTTTCCAATTGTTGAGTATGTAACCGAGATTATCCATGAAAGAGCCGCCATCAAAAGGCATAGAGGGTTTGTTAGTGCGGCTGACACTAACCCAGCTAACGTTAGAGCTGAAACCATGAGTAGAGCTTCTTGGGGCTTTACTACTCCACTTGGGATGGGGCGATCTGGTTCGTTCACAGCGTCTATCTCCCTGTCATAGTAGTCGTTTATGGCCATAGATGCTCCTGTTAACGTGAAGGCGGTTACAAAGCCGAGTGCAAGCTGAGGGACATTGTGGTTTATGGTGAAGCCTTGCATTGCTATGAAAGCGCCTACTATAACTGCGAAGCCCATCATTAAACAATTTACTGGACGCATCAACCTAAGGAAGCCAAGTGTCTTCTCCATCTCTTGCAACAAACAAGATTATAGGCATTTAATTTATAAATTAGATGGGGATAATAGGGCTTTTATAAGAGCGCTCCTTATTCTGTATTTATTGGCGGTGCAAGGATTGATGGAGAACGGCATCTCTGCAAGTCCCTTCACAGAATTCAGAAAGCAATGTAGAGAATTGCTGATAAGAAGCTTAGAGGCGATATCTCCGGATTTAGCAGCCCGTAAATTTACGCTTGATATACCGCCTAATCCGCGGTTCGGTGAATTATCAACATCCTTATGCTTTGAGGCGGCGAGAACCCTATCAAAGAAGCCCTTGGAATTAGCTAAGGAGATTGAGGTTGAAGCCAGAAATAAAAAAGATTGTTTTGAACTTGTTGATGCGGTTGAGGCTGCTGGGCAAGGCTACGTAAACTTTCACGCAAATTTTGCAGAGCTCTCCTCCCTAACGATAAGATCCGTAAGAGCGATAGATTTAGAGTACGGTTATGTTAAGACTGATAAGCCAGAGAAAATAATAGTTGAGCATACAAGCGTCAATCCGGTTCACCCAATCCACGTTGGATCCGCTAGAAACTCTTTTCTAGGTGATTCCCTAGCGCGAATTCTGAAGGCTAGGGGACACATAGTTTCAAGACACTATTACATTGACGATGTTGGACGTCAATCCGCAATAGTTGCATATGGATATAAGTTGCTCGGTAAGCCTAAACCAGTCGGTAAGCCGGACCATTTTGTGGGAGCAATATACGCCGTTACAAACTGTCTTCTTGAAATTAGAAGACTTAAAAGCATTCTAAACTTGCAGAAAAATAAACTAAGCCATGACCAGACGCAGAGAATTAAGATGGAGCTTGATGATTGGGTTGCCGTTGCGGTTGAACTCCAATCTAAATTCCCAGAAATATTCAATAGTCTTCTAGAGGCTTTCGAGAAGATTGAGAATCCGGAAGCCGAAGTAAACGCCCTCATGAAAAACTATGAGGCAGGTGAGAAAGAAGCAAGGGGGTTAATCCGCGAAGTTTCATCCATATGCTTAGAAGGGTTTAAGCAGACCCTCAGCAGGGCGAACATAACCTTTGACTCCTGGGATTGGGAAAGCGATTTCATATGGAATGGTGAGGTAGCAAAGCATTTAGATGCGCTAAAAAGAACACCCTACGTTTTTCATAAAGGCGAGGTCTTAGAGTTTAACGCTGAAAGCGTTGCAAACGATCTTAAGCTTAAGAAAACTTTTGGACTTAGAGAAGACTATGAGATTCCGTCATTAACCTTAGGTAGGTCGGATGGAACAACGCTTTATACAACGAGGGATATAGCCTACAGCATTTGGAAATTTAAGAGGGCTGAGAGAGTGATAAATGTTATAGGTATGGAGCAGAAGCTAGCGCAGCTACAGCTTAAGCTTGCACTCTGCGCTTTAGGATACGTTGAAGAAGCCAAAAAACTGATACATTTCGCCTACAATCTCGTAAACTTTCCAAGTCAAAGAATCTCGGGGAGGAGGGGGCGCTACGTGACTCTAGATGAGGTAATGGATGAAGCTGTCTCAAGAGCATATGAAGAAGTTAAGAAGCGCTCAGCAAACCTTGCGGAGGAAGATAAACGTAGGATATCTGAGCTTGTTGGTGTAGGTGCAGTTAAATACGCTCTAGTAGAAACGGATCCGCTGAAACCTGTTGTGTTTACGTGGGATAGGGTCATAAACTTTGAGAGGAATAGTGGACCATACATTCAATATTCTCACGCTAGGGCATGTAGCATACTTAGAAAGGCGTCTAGACATGTTGAGAACGCTGATTTCTCGCTTCTTAAGGAGCCGATTGAACGTGAATTAATTCTTATGATATCTCGCTTCCCAGAGATATTTGTGGATGCAGCCGATAATCTTAAACCCAACCTTATAGCTGACTTCGCAAACTCTTTAGCAGACAAATTCAATACTTTTTATGCGGCTCTACCAGTGATTAAAGCGGAAACAAGGGAATTGAGTGATGCAAGACTGCTTCTCGTCGACGCTGTAAGAATAACTCTGCGCAATGCATTAAATCTAATAGGTATAGAGGCGCCGCAGAGAATGTGAAAAATGGGTGGACCTTAAATTTTCATAAGGTAAGCAGCGACTAAAATTAACATTAATTGTAAAATTTAGGGGGTTTACTTAAGTGGCACATACATGCTGCTTCTGCTTGCGCCTATGCCTGGAGTTCCATGCCTAACCGGTTTGTTTGTTATTGCAAATTCGCCTAGATAATGCCCTATCATCTCCGGCCTTATTTTTACTGGAACGAAATCTTTACCGTTGTGGACGTGGATTGTTAGGCCAACCATCTCTGGAAGGATTATCATGTCTCTTGCATGGGTCCTTATCGGCTTGGTGTTACCGCCATTCTCCCTGGCAATACGGACCTTCTCGAGAAGTCTCCTCTGCTGGTACGTTAGGCCTCGGCTTAGGCTTCTTCGAGCACGTGCAGTAAGCAATTTGATGAAATCGTCCATGGACATGTCTAGCAGCTCTTCAAGCGTATAGCCCCTATATTTGAATACTCTCGGCATACTACCACCAAGCCTATTAGTATTAAATCAATGTGTCTTTTAAATCTTATCTTAATTTTTTAGGTGGGAGGAGAATGTTGCAGATTCTGCTATTCTTGGTCGTAGAATTCCTCGGCTCTAGGCGGTGTTGGGCTTAAGCCTTTTCTTTCACGTATCTGCCGAATTATATCCATTTGCATTGACTCGGG
>CAZWWD010000104.1:0-3744 GCA_964637155.1 uncultured Candidatus Bathyarchaeia archaeon | reverse complement strand
CATAAGCATAATAATTTTTTCACTCGTCTCTTTCACATCCGCATCATCCTTCACCCTTCCAAGGGGCCATCCATTAACGACGAAAGCGCCTTATCCAGGTATGATGTTGAGACAAAGGTTTGGTATGACGCCTTTCTCACCTCAAATACTATCTCTCTTATCCACACTTTTAGGTTCTGAAGCCGTAATATGCCCTAGGGCATGGGCATATCCGCCAGCACCCGGAGAGAGCGGTACTTACACGGGATCGTGGACTGCCGGCATAGGTTCCCTTGGTTGGCAGCAAATTTCAGTTTCGCAGTTTCCCGCTTTAATTTTCGGTCCAAACGGTACGAAGTCTCCTATAAGAGCTCTACTCGGCCTCCTGCCTGAAGAAGATAAGGTTACTGGGATATCTAGGGCGTTAATTCCTGGTAGCAGATGGTTTGTGAAAGGCGACATGTTCACTTGTATATTGAGCCAAGAAACCCAATCAAGACTTAAAGTTGAGATTGGGGATACCATAAACATAATGGGTCTAAAGCTACAAATAATAGGGGTTGCGGATACAAAAATGCTTGAAGGCATATATGACCTCAGTGGAGACACTTTAGCTCCGATCGATCCGGTAAGGCCTATGGGGGCAGCGGAACTGATCTATTCGCCTCTGGCATGGGATTACGTGATGATCGTTCCCTTCGAACTTGCATATAACATTTTTAATGGAAGAATAAACACTATAGCGGTAAGAACTGAAAATGCGACTAGAGTGAAGGAGGTCGTGAATAATCTCGTTATGGGAACTTATGAGCACCTTGAAATATTTATGAGCACAGAGGAAGGCGACGTTCTGGTTTACCGGCGAGGAAAAGAGTTCGCATTCAAAAGAGCACAGATGATGATTTTTCCCATAATTATTGGAGGGCTTACAATTTTAACGACTTTAATAGGCTCCGTAATGGAGAGAAGCAGAGAAATAGCAGTTTACAGTACAATCGGGTTATCCCCCCTCCATGTGACGGGAATGTTTCTCGCAGAATCGCTAACATACGCTATTTTGGGATCAATCTTCGGCTATTTGTCAGGCCTGGCAGGGATCAGGATGCTTCTCCTTTTCCAGTATGTTCCAGAAGAGATGACGGTTAACTTCTCTTCATCGTTCGTTTGGGTCGCTATAGGCTTCTCGATGTTGCTAGTTCTTTTGTCTTCGGTTTTCCCTGCATGGAAAGCCGGTCTGATGGTTACGCCATCTCTGGAGCGGAAGTGGGAAATTAAGACGAAGCCGTTAGGGGACGAATGGTTTATCCCAACACCATTTGTCAGCACCGAAAAAGAGGTGGACGGAGTCCTAAGATATCTATCCGAGTTCTTGGAAATATACACTAGTAGAGATATGAAAGTATTTTATTTAAGAGATAAAGAAATACGAGAAAATTTGGCCGCTGAGAATCCTTATAAGGAATTGGTTGCTGAAGTAGCTCTCGCCCCATGGGATTCAGGTACTATCCAAAAAGTCTTCATACGTGCAATCCAGCAAGAGAAAAAGAAAGGTTGGGTTTACCAAATTCACTTGAAGTTTATTGGAGGCGACAGAAACGTCTGGATCAACCGAAATCACGCCTTTGTGGATATTATACGAAAACAATTCTTAATGTGGAGGGGGCTGAAGGAAGAGGAAAAGAAGAAGTATTTGTCATAGAATTAAAGAGGTGAACCGCTTTGGAGAATGTAGAAAAATTTACTAGAGATGATGGAATTTCTAGGTATAAGTCGGGGTTTACTTGGAGAAGTGTTATGGCAATAATTTTCTCAGCAATTTTTCTTACCCCGGTTGTCATCTTCTCAAATTTGCTTGGAGTCGGCGGTGAAATAGATATCGCCGTTTACATCACACTCCTGTTCTTTACGGAAATCTTCATGTTCTTTCATAAACCTCTAACTCAGCAAGAAATATCGCTTATATACTGTACTGCTTGGTTACCGATTGGAACAATGTCGGGAGCTATGATCTTTCTTGGCTATCTTTATAACGGATATTTTGCCCAAAGCCCCATTGCCGCAATGTTCAAAGACCCCCTTACTGGCCAGTCTATAAGGGAATTGATCCCTTGGTGGTATGCCCCATCCTATCATTCAGATGTTTATGTCATTAGAACTTTCTTTGATTATGACTGGCTTGGTCCAATTATAATTAGCTTATCCTCAATGATATTATCCTTACTCATGACAGTTGCGCTGGCTATGATTATAATAAATTTATACATTGAAGTTGAGTCACTACCCTTCCCACTGGCAAACGTAGATGCTTCAATATGTAAGACTCTTGGAGATAGAGAACCCTTCCGAATGAAAGCTTTGATGATCGGAGCGGTTATAGGATTATTCTATGGAACCATTCTCTTTGCAATACCAACAATCTCGGCAGGCGTGTTCGGTGTTGAAGCAAGAGTACTACCCATACCTTGGATCGATCTCAATTCCTATATAGAAAGGATTCTGCCAGGCGCATCTTTAGGGATAGCTACAGATCTCCTTCCTTACGTTTGGGGTCCTAACTTCCCTTTCGACATATTGATATCAATGGTTCTGGGATCATTCGCCGTCTGGTTTTTTGGTAATGCTCTGGCACTCAATCTTCCATACTTTCCAGAGTGGCAACGAGAATGGACGCCTGGAATGTCTGTCTCTCTAATCTTTCAAAGGGCAACACTCTGGGTTTGGGCTAGTCCTCAAATAGGCTTCACGCTTGCTGTGGCCGCGTTTAGTATTATAAAGTATCGTAAGCCCCTCTTAAGGGCGATTAAAAGCATGAGGCTACTCACAGCATCAGCAAAGACAGCTGGCTACTTTCCATTAAAAATTTCCATACTGATGTATCTTGTAGGATCGCTGGGTTCCGTCGGACTCTTCATGTATCTCATACCCGATTTTCCGCTATGGATTCTTCTATTAATGTTTGTTGGCTATCCGTTCATCACCGCGATTGTGGCTGGACGAATAATGGGTGAAACCTCATTTCAAGTTTCAATTCCCTACGCTTGGCAAGGAGCAATCTTAGCTAGCGGTTACCCAAAACCTGAAGTTTGGTTTGCCCCTGTTCCCGTAACAGCTGGAGAGCAAGCTGTGGGTCAGATGTATATGGTAAAAATTCTGACATTGACAAATACTCGACCAGGCGACTTCTTCAAATCTCTCATTATAATTTTTCCATTATCCGTAGTGGCTAGCTTTGTATACGTGTCTCTTTTCTGGACAATTGCGCCTATACCATCAGTTTTCTATCCATCTACAGTGATTAACTGGCCTGTTCAAGCCGCAATACAAGGACTCTGGGTTTCACGCCAACTCAACGTCTTCAAACCTAACCTTATTATGGGCGGTTTCATTTTAATTCTGCTAATAGCATCGATTTTGAATTTTATACCTTCTATTCCATTCTCTATCGCTGCTTTTGTAGGGGGTACCTTCCAAACGGTTCCCGTACCCTTAGCTATGCTGATAGGCTACTTATTCGGCAGGTATGTTATAAGCAAAAAGATTCGGAACTGGGACAATATTAAAGCGAGCATAGCTGGGGGAGTTACTCTAGGGGAAGGAATGTCCATAGTTTTAGCAGCTTCCGCGGTTATAGTTGCCAAATCCCTATGGACCTTACCGTACTAGCTACTGGATTAATAGTGATCAAAAATGTTTAAGCTTCTGAAATGCGAAGAATAGGTTTACATCCTCCTTAATCTCGAAAATCTTTGCGTGAGAGGCTGATTG
>CAZWWD010000103.1:0-3843 GCA_964637155.1 uncultured Candidatus Bathyarchaeia archaeon | reverse complement strand
TTTAACCGTAGAAGGGTAGTTTGTCGCGTGGTATCTCCCGCATGTGTTGTTCAGCCGCTTTCTTTGCATCTTCCAGTAGGCTGTCGAATGTTTCATCTAATTCGGATATGTAGGATTCGAGGGCTTCAATATACAGTAATAGGACTCCGATTAAATCGTTTACACTGTTGCTGTAATCTAGAACTGTGCTTAAGAAGTCTATGTCTGTTTTACTCTTGTTTTTTGAGTCCATCTCTTTTTTAAGTTCCTCAAGCATCTTGTAGAAGCATTTCTCCTCCACCTTAAATAGGTCCGATTTAAGATTAACGTAAGCCTTTAGGCTTTCTAGAGTTTTCTTTATGGATTTTCTTCCAATTGGCTCAGCCAATCTAACAATCCCTTCCTTTATAAGATTGTTTAATTTAAAAGGTTCTAAGAGGTCTAGGGTTATAATACTTGTTAATAGCCTCATGTATTTCTGAAAGTTTTCTACATAATGATACGTCGGCAATAAAAGCGAAAATGTGGCATCTTCCATGACGAATGTTGGGAGATGAACCCATACAACTTTTAAATGAAGAAATACCCCCTTAACTTAACTTAGATTAAGCGGATGGAAAAGCTGGGGAAACCCATGGTTCATGAAAGAATCTACCCGAAAGCCCCGTTGGTTGGCGTTGGCGCCGTGGTTCAGAAGGGTAACCGCATCCTATTAATTAGGAGGGCGAATGAGCCTGGAAAAGGACTCTGGTCGATACCAGGCGGACTTGTTGAGGTCGGTGAAACCCTTAGGGATGCGGCGAGACGGGAGGTTGAGGAGGAAACCGGCATAAAAGTTGAGATAGGTGAAATCATAGATGTTATGGAAAACATTATACGTGATGAAGAAGGCAGAGTGAAATTTCATTACGTGCTCATAGATTTTAAAGCCGCCCCCATCTCAGATAATGTGAAATTATCACCCTCCCCAGAGGCCTTGGAGATCGGCTGGTTTACCCCAGAAGAAATGAAGAGTATGCCGTTAACGCGGACGGTTAGAAAGCTACTCAGAAAAATGAATATAGAAGTATAGCTGATTTTTGCTACATGAACTGCTCAAGCCTTGTTAATCCTATTATCTCATCAAATTCTAGGTTTAATGCATCTAATATTTGATCGAAGGTTGACCTTAAGTAGCTAACATATTTATCAACGTCTATTTCATTGGAGGATGCTAGCTGAACAGGCTTCACAAACGGCTCCTTAATAACCTTCACAAACCTTATGGTGTCTCCAGCTTTTATCTCAACGCCCTTAGCCTGGAGAATGAAGGCGGCTTTCACATGCTGCGGTGTGGTTTTATTATATGCTTTAGGAACCTTCCCGAGCACAACTTCAAATGCTAAATCATTTATGTCCTCCCATTCACGGTTCTTGAGCTTCAGGTAGCATTCCCGGATGGTTCTCTTAATGTCCTCCTTTGCCAGCTCGAACTCCGCCGGATTCTTCACGCGGCTGAGTATATTCTCAATTTTATCAAAGTATTTCTTTATGAATGGAGGTATATGCCTCTTCTTGCCGGTGAGCCCCTTAACATCAACCGTTCCATCCTCCAAGACGCCTAAATAATTCTTTTTTCTAGAGCTCAGAACGGCATAGCGATAATACTTGTCGACGTCAAGCTCCATCCCCAGAGCCTTTTCAGCCCACTCGGCCAGGATCCTAATCTGCTCTTGGCTTGGGTTCTTAAGGAATAGGCTGTCCGTGTCGCCGTAGATTACCTCGATCCCTAATTCGCGGGCTTTATTGATTGTCTGCGTGATGATATTTCTTCCCAGAGCCGCGGTGGCTTCAGCTGCCGGCGGACAGTATAGATCGAATACTTCGGCTCCGAAGACCCCGTAGGATGCGTTTAAAATAACTTTTAGAGCGCTCTGTATCACATTGTACCAGCTTCGCTGCTCGCTTGGGAGGGTTTTATCCTTAGCTTTAGGCTTATACCATTTAACCCTTAAGTCTCTGAGCGAGCCTATTAGGGCGCTTTCGAGGGCCCTATGCTTCTTACATATCCAATGTGGGGTTTCAGGAACTATATTATCTTTGCATTCCTCGTGGACGCAGCGGACTGTTTGATAGCCTAGGTTGTAGACTTTTATTATTGATGGGTATAGGCTTTGGAAGTCCATTACGGCCACGTTGAAGTGTACTCCCGGCGTCGGCTTAACAACTATTGCGCCCATATACTTCTTGCCTTTAATTATGGCTTTGGTTGTGGTTGTTCCTCTAGCCGCAATTATGTCATCGCTGTTCGGGATAAGCATGTTTCTCCTGCGGTGCTCATACTGCATGAAACTTCGAATCCATCTGGAGACTCCCTGACGGCTAACATCCTCCATGGGCATCCGGCTTATTCTGGTTAGAACCATTAGGAGCTTCATTAATAAATCGTCGTTGTAGGATGTTAGCTCAAATGTTATTTCAGAATCGTTCAGACAGTATTTGGCAAGTTCACCATAGGAGAGCTCCGATATTGGCTTCGATATCTCTATTTTAGATTTACCCAGTAATGCTTGAGCAACCTCATCTAGGGTTACGTTCCTGTATTTCTGTGCGAAGGCGTATATTTGGATTGACTTATTGAGGAGGAACCTGTAAAGGTCTATGTGGACGCCGTATTTTAGCAGGCAGAACCTCTGTCCCCTCTCTATTGGAATTTCATCCCTCTGGAAGCCTAGATTTTTAGCTCTATGGTAAAGGTAGTTTAGGTCGAAGTCGTCTCCATTAAATGTTATAACAAATGGATAATCACTTAACGCCTTGAAGATAGACTGTATCAGCTCCCTTTCTGAAGTATAAAATTCAACGGATACGTCGCTTGGAAGGTTTAGGTCACCCTCCTCAATACCCTCACGCTTCAGAAGTAAAACCCTCTTCTTTCCATCTGAGCCGACAAGCGAGGCGCATATCACCGGTTGGGAGGCTTCCTCCGGATTTGGGATTCGAGTTGCAACCGGCGAATAGACCTCTATGTCTAGGGCGACACGCCGCATCTTTGGAGCCGGATACTCAAGTAGTCTAGCCCAAGATTCTAAGTATGGAGAGAAGTCCTCAGACTCATCCTTAAGAAGGCTTTTAAGGTTTTCTTTAACAATTTTCTCGGTTTCCTCATCAATGTACGGAAGCAATTTTCCGTTTTCAATCTTATAGGGCATTCCCGGCAGGAGACCCCGGTCATAAATGTAGCACTGATAATACTTGATTGCAGCCTCCCAAACTTTCACCTGCTTCTCCTTCCCAAATTTCAGCGGGTATTCTTTGGGTATTAGGTCTCTTAGGGATCCCCTGCGTCCGCCGATAGCTAGGGGGTCTTTAGCAATAACCTTTGTGACCTTAATTTTTCGGTCATATAAGGCATCGTATTTTTCAATAACCTCGAAGTGGTCGAATCCCGGGTGATTGATGACTCTCTCAAGTTTCTCGAGTTCTTCGGGAGGAATATTTGTGAGAAGATAAGGTTTATGCCCAGTATTATCGTACCAGAAGTATATGCGCTGGGATACCGGTTCATAAAGTTTTAGGTAAGCTAAGCCTTTTTCTCCATCGTATCCGGCGGAAACAAAATATGAGGGAGGAAGATTCTCAGGGACGATTCTCTCTTCAGCCTGCTCTTCTTCCAAATTCTCTCCTATTTCCTCTGTTTTTTCATTTCTCTCCTCAGGTTTAGATGGTGTCTGCTCATTAACTTCCAACCTTCCTCTATTAGCTGGCTTACAGAAATCCATTAGACTTTTTTGCTGCATTCTCCCATCTATCCAAGAATATATTTGGCTCGCGTGGATTTAAAATTTCTGAAAACGCATATACTTTTACCTCTATCAGCAGGCG
>CAZWWD010000102.1:0-3918 GCA_964637155.1 uncultured Candidatus Bathyarchaeia archaeon | reverse complement strand
AATTAAAAAACAAGAAGAAAGAAAAAATCTTATTTTTGAAAAATAATAGTTTTTTCCTATTTTCTAAATTAACAAAGTTAACATGAGTCTTCTTTTCTAAAAATAAAAAAGAAAAAGAATTGAATTGATTTTTCCAGTGGAAATGAAGGGGTGGCCTTTTAACATAAAAAATGAATTTTAAACAATTAGAATTAAATAAAAAGTCAGAATTACAGTGCTAATCTAAAAGAGTTAACAGATATTTCACAATCTGTGAAAAAATTAGGTTATTATTTATGACAAAAGAGTTTATTTCACCAGTTTCTTTTTGGTTGGATGGGGCTCCCTCCGACCCCTAATTTTCCACTGGAAAAGGAAAGTTCAGAAAAACACTTCTTTTCTTAAAATAGAATCTTGCTCATTTGACACTTTTCAAATATCCTTTTTTCAATTTTATTGTTTGATTGAATTGTATAAAAAATTGTATAAATCTTATTAAATACTATAATTCTGCAACCTAGATGGGAGGCTGTTCTCTTTTTAAAGAGAAAGAAATTATAAATTCAATTAAGAGGCTGTTCCAATGGAAATGAAGGGGTGGGAGTCCTTTTTCTTTAACAGTTTATATTCCTTATCTATTTTTTTGTATGAGAGTTTTAATTAAGACACCTCAGAAACAACAGTGTATAATAATTAAGTTTCAGTGATCAGTAATGGATCAAGAAAATATCTTAGATGAAGTATTTGCACACTTCCTCAAAGGTTCAAGGATATTCAAAAATAGGGAAGTCCTTAGACATGATTACGTTCCTGAAAATCTTCCCCACAGGAAAGAACAGATTATTCGCCTAGGTGAAATAACAGCTCCAGCCCTAAAAGGTTCACCCTGCTCAAATGTTTTAATCTACGGAAAAACTGGAACTGGAAAGACTGCTGTTGTTAAATTTGTTTTAAATAAGCTTGCTCAAAAAGCTAAGGAAATAGGTTCACCAGTTAAAGTTTGCTTTGTAAATTGCAGGTTAACTGGAACAGAATATAGGGTTCTCGCCGCCTTATGTTCAAGCATTAATGTTAAGGTTCCTTTCACCGGTTTAGCCGTCGGCGAAATTTTTGATAGATTTAAAAGAAATTTAGAATCTCAAAAAGTAATATTTATTACCGCATTAGATGAGATTGATGCTCTCGTTAAAGCTCGTGGAGATATTTTACTCTATGAACTCACCCGAATAAATGAAAGCCTCAGTAAAAGTAAAGTTTCAATTATAGGAATATCAAATGACCTAAAATTTAAAGAATTTCTTGATCCAAGAGTCCTAAGCACATTAAGTGAAGAAGAAATAGTTTTCAAACCATATAATGCTAGTGAACTTCAGGATATACTTGTAGAAAGGGCTAAAATAGCATTTTATGATGGAGTGCTAACTGAGGGAGCTGTTAAATTGTGCGCCGCTCTTGCAGCCGCTGAGCATGGTGACGCTAGAAGAGCTTTAGATCTCCTCAGAGTTGCTGGCGAAATAGCGGAGCGAAGAGGGGAAAATAAAATTACAGAGATGCATGTACGTGAGGCTCAGGAAAGAATTGAACATGACCAAGTTTATGAGAGCATAAAGAGTTTGCCAACTCACTCAAAAATTGTTCTCTTAAGCGTTTACTTCCTAAATAAATTTAACATGGATCGCTCAATAACCGGAGAAATATACAATTTATACTCGGAACTTTGTGAAGAATTTGGTATAAGCCCATTAACTCAAAGAAGAGTCAGCGGATTGATAAACGAGTTGGATGTCATGGGCCTCTTAAATTCGCGCGTAATAAGTCTTGGACGTTATGGACGAACCAAAAAGATAAATCTGGGAGTTTCGCGGAGAGTTGTTGTTGAAGTTTTATCTGAAGACGAAAGATTCAAAGAGATATTAAATTATAAGCCTAAATACTTATACTCCCCATCCAGCTAATTCTCTTAAGCTATCGAAGTAAAATTTATTGGAAAAACCTGCAAAGTTTGCAAGTTCACCACTGGAACTATGCCGGGATTAGGTACATGTCCCATCTCTTTTTGATACTCAGTTTGTTCTTGCCATGCGCCTGAATTAACCACAAGTATGCCGCGATAAGTACTATACTTCATCATGTGTACATGTCCCGCATGAAATATGTCGGGCACTTCATCAATAACTAAATGATCAACTTTTTCAGAAGCTATAAGAGTCCGCATCCCATAAATTGGGGCTAAATGTCTACATCGTAATAAGATTTTCATAGCTTCATCTGGAGCCTGAAAGCTCAGGTTTGGAACAGACGATATTATATCGTCTAAGCTACGTCCGTGGGAAAGAAGAATTCTTACGCCATGTAAACTTATAACTGATGGATCACCCAATAGATGCACTCTATCAAGCTCATATAGGGGTTCAGCGTATTCCCGTAAAATAGCTGGTTGGGGAAGAGCTCTTCTCGTGGCATCGTGGTTTCCAGGTATGATGATTATTTCAATATGATCCGGAACATCTTCAAGCATTTCCGCAGCTTTCTCATACTGCTTGTAAAGATCCTTTATTTCAAGCTCCTCAAACTGCTGGGGATATATCCCCACACCATCAACTATGTCTCCAGCTATCACCAAATATTTAACGCGGGCCGCTAGATCCCTGAGATTGTTCCCGCCGACTTCCCCTCTTAACCATCTTATGAAGTATTTAAATTCCTTCTCCATGAACATTTTACTTCCAACATGCAGATCTGATAATAAAACAGCACAGATAGGTATTGAGGATTTATTAGGCTTTTTTAGTGGGACGTCGGGCAAAATTAGGTCTTCCGCTATGAGTAGGTCGTTCCTTCCCCGCACTGCGCTCACACATATAACTTGATCCAAGAGGATTGCTTGAGCCTTCGAGTATATATCCTGTTTTTCTAGAGGCACAAAAACCGTTGCCTGAGCTTCTAAATCTTCAACTTTAAAGAATATTCCCCGTCTAGTCTCCCGCTTATCAATCACCATACAAATAATTTTTATCTTAGAGTTTTCTGGAGCTCTCAATGCATCTGTTATGTTGCCAGCATCTTTTGCGTCCGCTCTCCTTCTCAATATTCTACTTATCTTCCTAAATCGACTTCTGAAATATTCTATGCAATCTTCAAGCGACCCTGTTGCACTTATTTCATTTGTGGGATCACTTATTATCTTAAAATCAGCTTCAACGTTTTTAGCATAGAGTTGTAGAGCGGCTTTTCCAGTTAATTCATGTGTGGTAGTCTTCCCAGATAAGTCTTCTTCACTTATTCTCTTCTCCAGTATTTCTCGAGTTATAAGTAAAGGTTTCTCGGGGAGAGCATTTATCTCTTCAATTACGTTTTCTACTAAAGAATTCAAATCAACTTTATCTGAGATCTGCTTTAAGAACTCAAATGCTTCCCTATCAATTTGATATCCGGCCTCAATTATTAGAGATATAATATCTCGGATCTTCTTGTCATGCTCCAACATTTCTTAACTCACGAAATTAAGGGGTAAATTTCCATTTCATTAGCTTTAATGGTAGAGAGCTAAATAGCAATTCTTAACATGCTAAAATATATAATCAATGCTAAAATTCTCCCCCTAGATTTTAAGAAATCTTTATTTAGAATCCAATTCAAAAATAAAAACTTATTTTGAGTTAAAATTAAATATGCTTTTTATATTCCATAAACAAATGTTTATTATGTGAAAAGCAATGTTGAGGAAAATCACATGGAATTACGGAGAGTGCAAATGACAAGGGGTGGAACATTTTTCATAACCTTACCTAAAAAATGGGCTATAAGCAACGGAATAAAACGAGGGTCGATTGTGGCCAGCTTGATGACGCCCGACGGAAAGTTAATAATCGACCCAAAATATAATGTTGAATTAGCTCCAAAAAGCATAGTTATTCGCCCCGGCCCTTACCTCAGCCG
>CAZWWD010000101.1:0-3941 GCA_964637155.1 uncultured Candidatus Bathyarchaeia archaeon | reverse complement strand
TGCCTTGAATGTTGTTCACTGTGATCTGGCAGTTTGCAATGTCAAATGCATCGATAACGTACGGTTTCTCTGGAGAAACATATTTTTCGGCTACAAACCCTGCAAGCCCCCTATGAACTCTGAAAGCCAGTCCTTTTAGCTGGTTGGTTTCAATGTTATTCCATATGAGCGCGTTACCAGAGAGAACTTCATCCGGCTCCGGCGGCTTCTCAGGATCCTTGGGGTCTATTACCGGAACCACCGTGTGAGTCCCATTGCTTTCGCCCTTAACTATTAACTTTGTTTCCTCATCCATCTTAGGCTTATAGAAACTGTGAGCTAGCTCGAAGAATCTTTTAAGCTTGAAGCATGTTGAGTTAACTGAATCAATTGGAGGAGCAATCTTGAGCCCTCGGAAGCTCGTGGAAGCCACATTCATGTCTTGCTTGGATTCTTGGTTGAATTTGAATTTAAAGCCGCTTACATCCACTACTTCAGTTTCGTTCATGAAGGTCAGTTGCCACGCTGGAACATCACCTGACTCAGCAGCTAAATCGATGAAAAGTTCTTTGACTAAGTTTATTTCAGCGTTTACATCTCCCTTAAAAACATAGTTTCCACTATATTGCAGTCTACCATTTTCATAGGCGACTTCCTCCGTGTAGGATTCCACCCTAGCATACCTTATGTTAAATAGGTTCTTCATTCTGAACTGGATTTCCGGCGGTAGCTCGCCGATAATTAGATGCCTAGTCATATTCAATGCTTTTCCCCAGTTAACTGAGGAGGAGAAGAGGAAATTCAGCTCCCTTGGAAGCCTAGAATAGGACAAGCTGAAGCTTAAGCTTTCGATCGACTCCATTGTTGTGTTGATTAGATTGCGGATCATTTCATCCGTGATTTCCTCTCCAAAATATGGAGCTGACTCTTCGATGAGGCTTTTGTAGATTTCCGCTAAAATGCTGAGAAAGTCCCCTTTCAAAACTATTTCGAAGTAGATTGTGTCGCTGTTATCCCCCGTTCGGACGACTGTCACATTATATAGCTCGCATGTTATGAGGTTGCCGGTCGCTTCATAAAGTATCTGATCGATATACATTTTATTTCGGCTGATTTCTTCTATCATAGCTCTATCTGGAGGCATAAAGCCAGAAATAGGCAGTGTCTGATTATAAAAGACATCTATGGAATCATAAATCATTAGGCGTGTGAGATCACCTTCAATGTTTATCTCAACATCGCCTAACGTTAGGCCTGGAATCAGATGGAGGATTAATGTTCCCCGGTAGGTTCCATTGGAGTATTCTCCGCTAACCGTTAAATCGGTTGAGTTGAGTGGAAAAACATTGAAGTCTAATGAAGTCTCTTCATAAGAGAATGGCGGTAACAGGGAGCCGGACCATTTCTCCGGGAAGACAATTGAGCCGTTAACGGTGGTTCTTGAAATGTTTTGGGAGAAATCTTGGATATAATAGAATTTAGTTGCGTTAAATGGGAATTGAGAGGACATTTCATCTGATAGAACTATGCTGCCGTCCGCTTTAATCCTAAACAACGAATTTTCTTTTGTGATTTCAGCTCCGAAGGAAATGTTGCTTGGACCTTTATAGGGGGATGGTGGAGAGGTATAATTATATAGGTATTCTCCTGCAAGTTCAATCATTCCGCCGGGATATACTTTAAATTCAACTTCAGCATAGCCACGCGGAACCATTGTTTGAGCGGATACTCGTGTTGTAGGTAACACAATCATCAGAAGTGTTAGATAGAGCGCAAGATACTTCATTTTGTTTTTCATTTTCTAGAAATCTCCTAGCCTATGATAAGTGGGCGGCAGGATTTATATAGTTTTTTATTGTTTAACTGCCTAATTGCTAGTTGATGGAAGCTGAGGTTCTGTTTGAATGAGAATTTCCGCCATATGCCTAAAAAATCTCAAGCGTAGAAGGCTAAGAACTATTTTATGCATATGTGGAATAGCTTTTTCTATAGCTTTCCTTGTGGGGGTTAGCGCCACAACCTTAAGGGTTATGGCCATAGTAAGGGAAATGAACTTTTTCTTTGAAGATGAAATAATTGTGGTGGCGAGAAACACACTTGTCATTCAAGGATTCCCAATCGGCGGAACAATCCCTGAAAAAACTGTAGATGAGCTGGAGGAAATAGCTGAGGTTGAAGATGCGGTTCCAATGCTTTTCATCCTAGAATTGAGGGCTGGTGAAGTTTCCGGAGCGTTTCCAGCAAATGTTACGATAGGGTTACCGCTCGACAAATTACTCCTCCTATTTCCCTCGGTTTTTCTGAGGATAGAGGGGTATCTTCCATCCGACCAATATAAGGAAGTTTTGGTTGGCAGGTCGATCGCAGACCAACATAATTTGTTCGCGGGATCCTCCATTAGCTTTGGAGGAAAAAACTTGACTGTAGCCGGGGTAATACGTGGACCATCAATTATTCTGTCCCGTTCAATAATAATGTCTCTTAGGCTCCTTCAGGAACTCCAGAGATATGAGGGGCAAATAAATATGGTTGTGGTTAAATTGAAACCTAACGCCGACGTTGAGGAAGTTGCAGATAAGATTGAGAAGAGAATAAATTATGTTATGGCCTTAACTGAAAGCGAGCGGAATGAGCTAACCTATCCGATTCTAGAGGAGCTGAGCTTCTGGAATTATGGGACAAAAATTTTCATGCTGATTATAAGCGGAATGCTGGTTGCAACCGTAGAAATAATGAATGTCTCTGAGAGTAGACGTGACTTCGCAACCTTAATCGCCATAGGGGCACCGGAAACCTCCATCTTTAAGATGATTCTGGCTGAAACCTCACTGCTGGGCGTTTTAGGTGGATCTTTAGGCCTTCTATTTGGAGGGGTAGCCGCAGTCTTTTTTGCTTCCATCTACACAGATATCCCAGCCATATTTTTCATTCAAGACTTCTTTAATCTCGTTCCACCCCGCTTAATCGCCGAGGCCTTAGCCTTAGCAATTTTAATCTGCATTTTAAGCGGCATTGTTCCCACATTCTTCGTTCTCAGAACAAATATTAGCGAGACATTAAGGGCTGAATATTGATGATTAAAACCGTAGACCTAACCAAAATCTACCGCACATGCTCCTCAGCAATAGTAGCAGTAAACCATGTGAATTTGAGAGTGAGAAGAGGATCATTCATTTCCATAATTGGTCCATCGGGAGCTGGGAAGACAACCCTCCTAAATCTAATCGGGCTGATTGATAAACCGACCTATGGGAAAGTATTCTTTAATGGAGTTGACACGTCTCTTCTGAGCGAGAAAGAGCGGAGAGAAACCAGATTGCTTAAGATAGGTTTTATCTTTCAAACCTTTAATTTGCTCCCCCAGCTAACCGCTCTGGAGAATGTGGAGCTACCGATGGCGCTGATGGGTGTGCATCCCCGGGAACAGAGGGAAAGAGCGCTGAAGCTTCTTGAGGCTGTTGGTTTAGGAGATAGAGGAGACCACCTCCCAAGACGATTGAGCGTCGGTGAAATGCGGAGGGTAACCATAGCTAGAGCTTTAGCGAATAACCCGCAGCTCATTATCGCCGACGAACCGACCGGAGACCTCGACCCCGAAACCGGTTCAAAAATAATCGATTTATTATGTTCCATCCACAGAGAGAGGAAAACCACTCTTATCGTAGCGACACATGACGAAAAAGTTGCTAGAGTAGCGGAGAAAACCTATCGAATGTATGAGGGAAAGCTGGAAACTTGATTTGATTAGTGTTAGCGTAGACTATTTTCATGCAAAGATACAAAAGCATTAGAGGTCAGATTTAGAGGAAACTGATAAATCATCGATTTTAACGTCTTCTCTTAAGATCACCCCGATCTTCAGCGCCTCAACCGCTAACGGATCTTTCTTCTCTAGGAGCCTTTTGAATTCTTCCGGCGTTAAAGGTATAATCTGATATGCAGGCAACACATTTAATTCTTTA
>CAZWWD010000100.1:0-3960 GCA_964637155.1 uncultured Candidatus Bathyarchaeia archaeon | reverse complement strand
TCCGAAGAGGTTATAATGAGCAAAGTTAACCTAGAAAAATTAGATCAGGAAATAGCCTCATTAGCATTTCTTAAGGAAAAGAGCACAGCGGTGATCTGCGCCTGCTGTTCCATACGGGATTCCATACTGCGTATAGCGGAATTTGCAACCGATATTGCAGAGATAACTATCGATCGCTTCTACAAGCCATCATCATTTTAGGATCTTCTTGGGTATCCTATAGTTATAGTAAGCTTGCTGACCAAAACCTTCTCTTTCAGAATTCTCCTTGCCGTCTGAACTGCGTAATTATAGTCATATACCTCGCTTCTGCCGTTTATTCGCGCTTCTCTCAGAATCTCTTTTTCTACCTTATGCTTTAATCTACCTATGGTTAATGCGCCTATACCAAATATTCCGGGAGCTATTTCCCGCATGTCATCATTTGGTTTTATTCCCTCGACTCCAAATGGTGGAACAGCGTTCACGTCCGCTATCACCTTTAATCTTTTCATCTTCTTTAACATCTCTTCTGTTATCACTTGTATTCCTGCCTTTGGAGCGCAGAAGATCACATCAGCTTCTTCCATGATTTCCATTTTCTTTTCGGGTGTAGGCGCAAAGACTCCTTCAACTTCCACACCGAATTTTTCGCGGAAGAGTTTTGAGAGTCTCTGAGCATATTCTTCCCCATCCTTTCGATTAGGATTAATACTAGCTATTATAACGTTGCATCCTAGCCTGGCTAGCAAAATGGCTAGAACCCTCCCAACTGACCCTGTTCCAAATATTGCGCATGTTTTTGCACCCAATTTCCCCAGATTATGTTTCTCTAGAGACTCCTCAACCTTCGCCACCATGGCGGCCGCCGTCGTGTAAGCTCCTCCGGGATCTATTATAATGTTTGTTTGGAATGGCGGAAACATTGTTCTTCGCGCAATCTTCAAGACTTCCTCAGCTTTCTCCATATTCTTTCCGCCAATAAAGAAGCATGTGCGTTTTATCCCCTTTAGGTCTCTGGAGAAAATAGCGTCCTGCACTATTTTCCCTACATCTTCAGGCGTTACATTCTCATAGGGCACTACAACATTAAATCCCGCATCATAGGCCATGCAGATGTCGAAGGGACTTGCTTTCTCATCCGTATCTAAGAAGAAAAGTATGTAGGGTTGGCTTTCGCTCCCTTTCCTTATTATGGGTCTAACTTTAATCTGAGAAGATTCCAGTAGCTTCTCAAGCACCGTTGATTTCCTACTTGATCCTTCAAATATTAGCTCCTTTTCCAGCTTAAGTGTCTCCACCTCGACATCGACTGACTCTAGCAATTTTTTGACCCCGCTTACATGTCTAGGGCTTGATATATGAATACAAACAAGGTTTTCCTTATCTATCTCCCTAGCCTTATCTAAGATTCCCATAGTAATCCAGCTTTCACGAATTGGGAACTTTATTTCATTTTTTATTTCCTCTATTTCCTGTTGAAGGCATTGAGCGTATGCTGTTAGATATTCCCTTTCATAGCTTTCTTCAGGCGGCAGTTCCCTTAACCGCTTTAACATAACATTCAATAATTCTTCCCTTTCACCTATACTCGAAAGCAGATAGCTCTTGGCGCTCTCATCTATGTCAACTGCGAAGAATGGAATTTTCTTTCTCTGAAAAATCTCGGCAATCCTATTGTTTTCTGTAAACTCGCTAAGAGTTCGGTTTCCCAGCTCCTCAGTTGCAAAGTCTGGATTAATTTCATTGATAAGGTGTTCAAGAAATTTGCAGAATGCTATGGATGGTTTAAGGATCAGAGAAAACCTTTTGTCCTCCTTATTTTGCGCTTCCTTAAGGTCGAATGGTTCGTTGTATTCCTTTTCAACAATAATTACCCTTAACCTTTTCTTTTCTAACGGAGCTATTTCAAGAGTCTTCATCTTTCATCGGGATTTAGCATGTCTCCTCATGAATATATATTTATTCGAAATATCATATATACAAAGTAATATCGTATATACACAATTTTCCCATTCAATCCCCACTCGAATTATCCGCTTCCTAAGTCAAAAACTGGTTTTTCCATGAGCCCCTCCTTAATTCCCAGCCTTCCATCCTTGGAGTGAGGTCTCCTAACCAAAGTATCTGAATACTTTTCTATTTCTCTTGCCTCTTCAGCTAACCTAGCGGCTATCTGGGCTATTTCGTGGGTGCAGGCGACAAGCGGAATATACTTATTTCGCTCTTTTTCTATGAAACATGCTCTTACATTGATTTCTGCAACTTTTTTAGTTAGCTCATAAGCTGCCATAGCCTTAGCCTTAGCATAAGGATTCTTAAAATCGGATCTCTCTCTAATTTCATCCACATCTAGGATGAGCCTGGGTAATCGAGGAGTTAGCCCTCTCCTAAGCTCATGTATAACTCGATCAATCTCCTGAAGCATAATTTTGTACACGCCAGTTATAGCCAACACTTTAATAACGTTAGAGTTGAAAATAGCCATCTCCGTTGGATCTAAAAATTCTCTTCGGGCTCCAATGAGCGGATCACCCATAACTATTATATATCCAAAGCCATCTTCCTCAAGCTTCTTAACGATTCTCTTAGCTGGGCTATCGGAGATAACTATTACCGGTTTACCTGAATTCTTTAGAAGCTTGCGTGCTTCAGAAGGCCCTTGAGTTGTTTGCGCTGGACCAATAAAAATTATTAGATCAACGTTCTGTTCTAGAATTTGTCTAGCACTTTCTATGCACTCATCTGCTGTAACCTTTGCTCCTGAACCAACAACTCTTACCCGCAAATCCTCTCTTTCAGCTCTCTCATCCAAAAGAAACTCTATTAGTGGTAGAGAGCCTATGCAGCCAGCCTTCAATATCCCAACTTTAACCGCATCTTTCATATTTTCAGCTTCCTTAACCTAATTATTCGTTATCACGAACGCTTTTTAATAATTTCCTTCACTATCTCTTGACATAATAATTTTATACGGGAAATAACTATACTTTCAGAAATAAGATAACCCTATAGGAAGGTGCTAAATTTGATAATTACCGAACAAAAACCATTCGAAGAAATTTTAAAAATGCTAGAACCATTCAAAAAAGTTTTCATTATAGGCTGCGGAACCTGTGCAACAACCTGCCAAACTGGCGGCGAGGAACAAGTGAAAGAAATGGCGGAGAAATTGAGGCATGAAGGAAAAGAAATCGTAGGGACAGTGGTTGTGGAAGCTCCATGTGATTCAAGACTAGTTAGAAGAGACACTCGTAAAGTCAGGCAGGCGATTGAAGATTCTGATGCATTACTTTGTATGATGTGTGGGGCTGGCACTCAAGTCATAGCTGAAAAATTCGATAAGATAGTTGTTCCATGCTTAAACACCAAATTTATCGGCGAAACGGAGAGGATTGGAGAATTTTATGAGCGATGTAGAGCTTGTGGAGACTGCATACTTTATGAAACCGGCGGAATATGCCCAATCGTTAGGTGCCCCAAAAGTATGCTGAATGGACCATGCGGAGGAATGTATAATGGAAAATGTGAAGTTGGGGGATACGTACGCGACTGTGCATGGGTTCTCATCTACAATAGGCTTAAAGATCTTGGCATGCTTGACTCCTATAAAACCTATAGACCTCCAAGAGACAATTCTAAACTGAATATTCAGCCTAGGGAGATTGTTTGGGTAAAATCTTAAGAGGGGGAGGCGTTTATTTTGTCTGAGGCCTACATAAGTGATTTGATGGCAAGCCTTAAATCCGGAAAATTCACCTTCACAGGGGAACTAGAGCCGGAAAAAACAACGGATTTAACCGCCTACATTGATGTCGCTAAAAAAATTAAGGGCTATGTTGTAGCATGTAACGTAACTGATAATCCGCAGTCATTCGCGTACATAAGTAGTCTTGTAGCTTCATATATTGTCCAGAAGGAATCAGGTTTAGAGGTTATATATCAGATAACATGTAGAGATCGAAATAGGATAGCCATATT
>CAZWWD010000099.1:0-3987 GCA_964637155.1 uncultured Candidatus Bathyarchaeia archaeon | reverse complement strand
TCAAGCTATTTACTGGAAGCAAAATGGAGCTGCTTGAATTTGAAGTAGTGATTGAGGCGCTGAAAAATGGATTTGAGGGCGATGCGGTTCTCATTGATGGATCCCTTTACGGTCGGGCAGCTCACCTACCCATAGAATTCAAAGTTGAGGAGGAACCTGACCTAATTATCAGGTATTTCCAAACTTACATGCGGCTGCTGGATTTGTGCAAAGCTAGAAATATTCTGCTTGTAGGCATTAGCAAGGAAAGTAGAACAACGTTTTTCCGCGATTATCTGCTCAGCCTAATCTTCGAGGAGGAGCTTAAAAAAATGGATTTTCCAGCTGAAAAAGCGAAAAGGCTGCGGGAAATATTTTCGGAAATCCTGAACAACGAAGATGCAGCCTTCAGGAAACTGGAGAAATTGGAGCGGGAACATGGGCGAATACCCCGCATCTTTGAGCTTATTTTTAAGGAGCTAGCGTCTTCAAGACCCGACCACCAGCTAATAATGAATTTGGCTTCCAGCACAGGGTACACTCAGCCTCTGCTCTTGGGGCCCTCAGCGCGGATGCTAAGGAGGCTTGATCAGTTCCGCTCGAATCCAAAGGAGTATGTGAGAAAGCGCTTTCCAACCGTCACGCGGGAGAAGGGTGAAGAATTCGTTGATAGGGCTGTTAAAGTGTTTTCTGGCTTACTGAATATGCCGAGCTTCATATCCTTTCATATTCTCTTGGATCCGAGGGATTCCCCCATCAGAGTGGACATTCCTGCATGGGATCATAGAATGTGTGAAATTTTATGGCCGAAGCCCGCTGAAAACAGTAAAGTCTTAACGGAGGTTTTAGAAATTTTGAAGGAAGGATACGGCGGTTTAACCTGCCATAACATTTGGCTAAAGGATGTGGATGAAAAGGTTAGGCTTAGAAGGGAAATTGTTGATGATATTTACTTTCCCTTTATGGAGAAAATGTTTCGCATCAAGATAATTCGTGGGAGAGGATATAGGCGTGTCAAATACCCCTAAGGAAATAGGGACAATAGTTAGTGAAGCAAGCCCAAGCGAATTTTACTTTTCAACCGAACCTGAGCAAATGCCTCAAAGATGGGAATATGTCATGGTGTACTCGGAGGAAATTTCCGGCGGAACCATAAGGCGGGTTCCCGTAATAGCGCAGGTGGAAGGCATAACCTCCATCAGCCAAGCGCTAAGCAGAGATGTTGATTTCGAAATCATTAAGAAGCTGGTTGAATCAGGATTGGTTGACACTAAGGTTTGGTGTAGAGCCAAAGTTCTAGGCTTCTTGGCTGAGGATGGAAATGTGCTTCAGCCTAGAAGAGCCGTTACCCCGGGTAAATCAGTTTATATAGCGACTCCGGAAATCCTCAAAAAATTCTATTCTTATCCCGAGGAAGAGGCAATCCATATTGGAAGCCTCATAACGAGGCTGGAGGTGCCGGTTCATCTTTCCATAAAAGGTTTTAGGCGTCACCTAGCCATAATAGCCCAGACTGGAGCGGGAAAAAGCTACTTGGCGGGAATACTTGCGATCGAACTGCTCAAGAAGGGTGGAACAATAGTTATGCTAGACCCCCACGCCGATTACGTTTTCCTTTCAAAGGATACTGAGGGTAAACCCCACAAGCTCGCAGATAGGATAACAGTTTTCAAAAATCCAATGAGCACGGGAAGATACTCCGAAGCCGAAGTCCCAAACTTAAGGTCTTATGAAGTTAGTTTCGCGGAGCTAGACTTGGATGAGATATGCATGATTGCAAGAATCAGCGAGCGCTACACGAATATTCGCGCAGGCCTGGAAATCGCCTTAAACATTACTAAGCAAAGTAAGCGGTGTTTCCTTCCAAAGGATATTCTGAAGGAATTGGAGAACGCTGACAGCTGGGAGGATGTCGATAAAAAAATAAAGGCTGGAGCTAAATCCGCCGTTAAATACATTAAGCGCCTCGCCGGAATGAGGGTGTTCAGTTCGGTTTCAACAAGCATCGAAAACTTTCTTAAGCCAATGCACCTATCCGTCATAGATCTTTCAGGGCTGGAGGACGAGATCGCTGATTACATAGCCTACAGAATCCTAACTGGAATCTACGAGAAAATTTCCGGGGGAGAATTTGAATATCCAGTCTTCATTTTCATTGAGGAAGCCCACCGCTTCATACCCTCTAATGGCGAAACCTACTCAAGCCCCATCATTAAACGCATCGCAGCCGAGGGAAGAAAATTCGGCATATTCCTTATAGTCATAACTCAAAGGCCCTCAAAAATACATCCAGATGTTCTCAGCCAATGTAACAGCCAAATAATCATGAGGATAACGAATCCCAACGACCAAAACGCTGTTTCCAAAAGTTCGGAGCGGATGAGCCGGGATCTACTTGAGGATCTGCCGGGCTTAAACGTTGGCGAAGCCGTGATTGTAGGGGAGATGACGAGGGCCCCAGTTATGGTGAAAGTTAGGAGGCGGACAACCATGGAGGGCGGCGCCGACATCGACATCATAGGCAAGCTCAGTAAGGCGGTGGAGGAGGCAAAGAAGGAAACCGCTCAGAGTGAAGCTGAGAGGCTAAGAAGCGAATTGAAGGATTTAATGAGAGAGTTTGGGTGAGAGATTATGGTTAGAATAGCTCATTTAAGCGACACACACCTAGGATATAGGCAATACAATCTGGAGGAACGTGAGCTCGACATCTATGAAGTGATGGATGAGATTGCGGATAAAATTTTAGATGAGAGAGTAGACATCGTTATTCACAGCGGAGACCTATTTGACTCTTATAGGCCGCCTGCACAAGCCTACTATTGCCTAAAAAACTTTCTTCGGAAATTGGAGGGGAAAACCAAAATATTCTCAATACTTGGAGACCATGACATCCCCAAAAGAAGGGGTATGCCTCCTCATAGGCTTTTCGAGGATAAAATTAAAATTTTAGGGCTGGGAGAAGCAGAATATAAACTGGAAAAATTAAACGGTCAGGAAATCCTTATTGCGGGGATTTCAAACGTAACTCGGCGATACAGCGATTTTCTCGTTAGAGAACTGAAAAAGCTGGATACTATAGCGGAAAAACATGACGAAAGCATCCTAATAATCCATCAGGCAATCGACAAATTTCTGCCATTCGAAGGGGTCTATGAGATTAGGCTTGAGGATCTGCCGAGAAACTTCAGCTACTACGCGCTTGGACACATACACAGCCGGATCAGAGCTTCATTTGGCAGAGGGGAACTGGCTTACGCCGGCTCCCCTGAAATACTCAGAAGAGATGAAATAGGAAGCTGGCGGGAGAGGGGAAAAGGATTCTACGTTGTGGACATAGAAAAGGACAGTGTTTCAGTGTCGGAGATTAACGTCTCCAAAATTCGACCTCAAATAAGGGCCAAAATCAACTACTCCAACTTTAGAAGAGAATTAGATGAGCTAGTAAGGTCGCTGCGGGGCCTAGCTAAGCCGCCAATCCTGCATGTAACGATTGAAGGGCGAAAAATTGACAGGCAAGCGGTGCACGATGCTCTCTCCGAGGCATTTGCAGGCAAAGTCCTACAGTTTAGGCAGGAAATAATCGAGGAAACAGAGGAGGGCCTCGTAAGCTCGAAGGCGTCGCCGTTAAATCTGCCTGAAATCTTCCTCGAATATCTGAAAGACGAAAAATTGGTTAATTTTGCATTAGACCTGTTTAAATTGCTGAGGCATGACGAAATAGAAGAAGCAAAGAGACTAGCTCAAGAATATTTTGGGAGGCTTACCGAAAGTGCTACTTAAAGAAGTCACGTTGAGAAACTTTATATCTCATAGAGACAGTGCACTAAATTTTGATTATGGGATAAACGTTATAACAGGCCCAAACGGAGCTGGGAAAACATCGATACTGGACGCAATAAGCTTCGCATTATTCAATGTGCATACGAGGGGGAAAAGGGATGAGCTCATAAATTCCTCGGCTAAAAAGGCGGAGATCTCCGTTGTCTTCACCGAAGCTGGAATAGAGTA
>CAZWWD010000098.1:0-3991 GCA_964637155.1 uncultured Candidatus Bathyarchaeia archaeon | reverse complement strand
TGAAAGCCTAAAACAATTCTATTGATCCTACCAAAATTATTTGCAAATTTGAGCCGCTGACGAAAAGGAGCTTAGAGAGCCTATACAGGGAGAGTCGCATTTAAAATAGCTCTAAAATCTCTCTTAATCTATTTATTGTGAGGTCGGGTTTCTCCCCAATACTAAAATCTACTTTTCTCCGCTCTATTAAAATCGCTTTCATCCCAACGTTCTTAGCGCCTTTAACATCTATATCTGGCGTATCACCAACAAAAATGGATACGGAAGCATCAACTTTCAAAAGATTTAGTGCAAATCTGAAGATTTCTGGGCTAGGTTTACGCCTATTTATCTCAGCTGAAATAACAACTACATCTAGGAGATTTTTAAGTCCATGAACGCTAATAAGCTCATGGGCGCATTCGGGAATAGCGAAATTTGAGATGACACCAGTCTTATAACCGTTCTCCCGCAGTTTCTGCAAAACAAAATGTGCATCCCCATCCGGATGAACGTAACGCATGAACTCCTCGGAGTAAGCATTAGTTGCGCCTTTCACAATAGAGCTTGAAACATCGTAATTGTAGCCCAACTCCCGCAGAGTTTGGGAAATTCTAACGCTGAAGTGGGGTTCCTCAAGCTTCCTATGGATTCTCTCATATAGGCGTTTTCGAACCCTAGAGTATGTATGCCTAAATTCTTCAAATGAAACATTTATTCCATTCATGCTCAAAAATCTATGAATGTTCCTTAAACAGCTCTCACCAAAATTACCATCGCTCCTTATCAGAAGGAGAGTGTCAAATAAATCAAAAAGCACCGCCCTAATCTGTCCCGATTTGATTAATTTTTGAGCAGACCTTTTTATATCCATTTTTTGATCTCACTTCAATCTTCTTCTCGCGCCTAAGAGCTTCCTTCAAATTTTACAATGAAAATTCACTACCCCTTTAAAAGTTTTAAGTCTTAAATTATGGAGATTCTGTAAGAGATTTATTATTAGTGGAGAATTTTACCTCAATACTTAATATTCTTTAGGCGGTAAATTGAGTATAAGGAGGAGTCAACCTTGCACTTAAACCATCCGATTTTAGCCGTTGTGGGACATAAAGCCTCTGGAAAAACAACGGTGATAGAGCGTTTAGTGCCAGAATTAATTAAGGAGGGATTTACCGTGGCAACCATCAAACACATAAGTCATCAGGGCTTTTCAATCGACCGTAAAGGAAGCGACACATGGAGACATTCAAAAGCAGGAGCTAATCCAGTTACAGCTTTCTCTAATAACGAAGTAAGCGTGATAATCAAGGCAACCAATCTCCCATTAGAAAGGATTTCCAAGCTGATTCCCGAATTCGGAGCCAACCTCCTAATTTTAGAAGGATTTTCATCAATAGCATTAAATGATGAAAATATCGGCAAAATAATATGTGTTAAAAGTAAAGAGGAGTACATGAAGTTTAAAGAGTCTGTCAGAGGCGAGGTGATCGCCTTCTGCTCGCTCCAAAATCTCGGGGAACCTATACTGAATATTAAGAGAGACTTCAAAACATTAGCTGAAAAAACGTTAAAATTCATTAGAAAGCAGAGGAAGATTCTAGAGATCCTAAATTCTCTTGCGGGATTAAACTGCGGCAAATGTGGAAGAAAAACGTGCAGGGATCTAGCTGAGGAAATATATAATGGAACGGCATCACCTGAAGAATGTACTGTATTAAAAATTAAACCTAAATTAGGTGCTAAAATAATTGTCAGAGGGGAGGAAGTTCCAATCCAACGGTTTGTATCGGAGTTAGTGCGCAAAACAGTTTTGGGAATGGTTTCCTCTCTGAAAAAAGTGCACATTAAGGGCAATGAAAAAGTATACATAGAGATACTAGAGTAATGGAAAATTTATTGCTCATTTCATTAAATTATCGAGAAACTTAAATGTAAGTATTCGTGAAAAGAATAAATAAATCACTTTACTTAAACGCGTGAGGTTTGCTTAATGGAGAAGCTAGGGTTTATTACCAGACGCTTTGTATCAGTTAACCCGAGTAAATGTATAGGCTGCAGTCTATGCGAGTTCGTATGCGCCCTGGAGAAAGAAGGCGACCCGAATCCGCTAAAATCTAGGATAAGAGTCATACATTTAAATCCAATGTTGAATCTCGCTGTCACATGCCGATTCTGCGAAAATGCCCCATGCATAAGAGCTTGTCCACGTGACGCAATCAAGCAATCTGAGAGGGGTGGGATCCTACTTATAGATGAAAATAAATGTGATGGCTGCGTTCTCTGCGTGCAGGCATGCCCTTATGGAGGAATGATGTTGCATCCCGAAAAAGGCGTTGTTATGGCATGCGATCTATGTGATGGGGAGCCAAAATGCATTGAATACTGCCCGGAGGAGGCTCTAGAGCTCGTGTCAGATGATGAATACTTCAACAAGGCATTAATTTCAACAATAGAGAAGTTGCCGAAAGAAATCGAGAGGCTATCTAATGTGATCAAGAGCAGAAACTGGACGGAAATTTTCGCTGAAGCCGAAGAAAGAGCTCGAAGACTAGAAGAAAAGCTGAAAAATCTGAAGACTAAAGAAAAACTTAAGCTGAAGTAGGTCGCAACGATCATTAATTAGACCTTAATGCCGAGTATTTAATGGAATCATGCAACCTTAATAATTAAATTTATATTTTCTTTTAATCTTTCTTTAAGTTTTGTGCTACTATAAAATTGTGGAGAGGTTGCTAAATAGATGCTTGAAAAGTCTTATGGTGATTTGAAGCCTCCTGAAAGGCTGCTCTTGGGCGCTGGACCAAGCAACATTGACCCTAGAGTTTTAAGGGTTCTATCCCTCCCAATTGTTGGGCATCTGGATCCATACTTCATTGAGGTTATGGATGAAACCGTTAAACTGCTTAGATACGCATTTAAAACTAGCAATCATATAACTTTCCCGATTTCCGGAACTGGGTCAGCTGGAATGGAAAGCGCTATATGCAATGTAGTTGAGAGGGGAGATGAAGTTATTGTCTGTATTAATGGATTTTTCGGCGAGAGAATGCGTGAGATGGTTGAGCGGTGCGGTGGAAAAAGCATAGAAGTTAGGGCTCCCTGGGGTAAAATAATAGAAAAAGAGGCGGTTGAAGAGGCTCTAGCAAACTCTAACGCTAAAGCCGTGGCAATAGTTCACGCAGAAACATCTACAGGCATACTTCAGCCGTTAAAAGAGATATCTAAGGTAGTGCATGAATATGATGCCTTACTGATAGTTGACGCTGTTACATCTCTAGGTGGATGCGAGCTAACGGTAGACGATTGGGGTATAGACTTATGCTATAGCGCTTCACAGAAATGCTTGAACTGTCCGCCTGGCTTAGCGCCGATAACCGTAAGTGAGAGAGCTATGAACGTGATTAGGAATAGACGGACAAAAGTTCAGAGCTGGTATCTGGATTTATCAACCATGGAAAAGTACTGGGTTGAAAACAATAGAATTTACCATCATACAGCACCTATACTGCTGGTTTACGCATTAAGAGAGGGGTTAAGACTTCTCTACGAAGAGGGACTTGAAAATAGATGGATAAGACATAAAGAGAATATTCAAGCATTAATCAGCGGACTCGAAGAAATGGGATTAACAATTTTCACAGACAAAAATTATATATGTCCGGCAATAGCCGCCATTAAAATACCTAACGGCATAGATGATGGAAGCGTTAGAAGAAGATTGCGGGAAGAATACAATATAACAATAAGCGGTGGACTAGGCAAACTGAAGGGAAAAGTTTGGCGGATAGGGTTAATGGGCATAAACTCAAACAAGAAAAACGTAATACTAGTCCTAGAAGCCCTAAAGAACGCCTTAAAAAGAGAAGGATATAACCCAAAATTAAACTAAAAACAGAAAAATTTATTAGCCAATTTTATGAATTCTATTTCTCGCCAAGAAACCTAACCCGCCAAAATCCTTCTCATCTCCCCCCTGGCGCGTTAGGTTTCTTGGCTTTCTTCTTCTTTTGTC
>CAZWWD010000097.1:2845-3995 GCA_964637155.1 uncultured Candidatus Bathyarchaeia archaeon | reverse complement strand
AAAATACGAGATCCTGAAGATCCCGCCGATACCATCAAAACACCTAACAGACTACGATAACCTAAGCAGGGAATTAAAAGAAGTAGTCGACCGCGTTAAAGAAGAGATTGAAAAAGACTGAGAAAACAAAGTTAGTGGCCGCATTTGTAGATGACTCATCCTTAATGTAATTAAACAATTTTTCCACAAAAAATAATGGATTGGAAACGTTTCAATCAGATTCGCACTTTAAATCTTTGGGATCTTTAACGAGAACTCCAGTGGCATCCAGTATTTCCTTTCTGCGCTTAAGAATATCTTCATCGCCGGTGATCAATATGCTAGCTATACCTTTTCTTCTTAAAAGTAAGGCGTAGGTTATATGAAGGAGGTCTAATGTTCTCAGCTTTAGTTGATGTGAAAGCTTCATAGCGAGATAATATTCAGCGGGAGCCGCAATATCGTAACCAGCTATACTTTTTTTAGCTAGGAGGGGGATTGAAATCACATGCAGTCTGCAGTCTTTTATGATAAAGTGAATTAGCGAATGAAGAGTTAACCCTTCTATTAAAGCATTGATCCTTACTCTTGAGAGTACTGAGTACAGCTCCACTACCGTCAGCGGGGAAATGTATAGCGTCGCCTCAGATAATTTAAATAAATTATCAGCCCCTTTATGAAGGGGATCATTAGGTTTATAGCGAGCCACTATTATGCTTGTATCAACGTAGGCTTTAATCACCCCTGCCTTCCCTCACGAGATCTACGGCTCTCTTCTCGCTAACTATTATAAAGGGTAGTTCTCCCGCAGCTCTCCTCTTCTCTAAAAGATTTATAGCCTCCTCTGAAGCGTTTATCTCCTCCTCATCTAATAGTTCTTCAGCCTCGATCTCCATTGTTAAAAGCTCTTCAATAATGGATTTCAGAGTTGTATCTCTCATAGCTGCAAGTACCTTGGCTTTTCTCCAGAGCTCAGCATTTATTCTTAAACTCGTAATCTTGTCCATCTCATACTACAATACTACTAGAAATATTTAAATCTTTTTTGTTAATCATACCCCGGGAAGAATAAATATGGAAAAGCGGATGAGAGAAGGATTAAGTGAGGTGGGAGTCATGTTCTATTAGAGGATTTAACTTTTTGAACCCGCTGATTCCTATTAGAATATTC
>CAZWWD010000097.1:0-2745 GCA_964637155.1 uncultured Candidatus Bathyarchaeia archaeon | reverse complement strand
AGAATATTCCTATAAATCTTATCTTACTTTGTAAAATAGATTGATGTTTGATTTTCCTTTTATGTTATCGAAGCATTTAGTCTTAGCGGCGATTCCTACCAATAGCTTATCCCTTTTTAATAGTCGGCTACATATTTCTCAAAAAGATGGGATGTTGGTGTCCTTCTAGGTTGCAGAAGAGAAGCGCATTTTTAGCTTTCACTCTTTCATTAAGGCAACTTTTAGGTGGCAAAAGGCGTAGGATGCATCATAAATGGGAAACTGCCTTTTCCATATTCTCGTAATCGTTTGAGGAGATAAGCCTGAATCCCTCAGCTATCGCCACTATCGCCAATAACCCCCTAGACTGCAGGGTTAAATCCTTATTTTTTGTGTCAGCTCCCCTTCACTTTTTTAGCTAGCTCCAGAAGAGCTAAGGGCCGAATCCTTCAACCTATATTTTTCGATTACTGCGTCAAAGGCGTATTTATCTCCCTTATGCCTTAGCTCCGCGCCGGGAACATTGAAGGATGGCGTTGAGCTTCCCGGCCATCTCAAGAACCTTACTGGGTGCAACAAAAATGAATTCTGCCTTGGAGTTAATGAACTTTTTATCAGCCATGACAGGCAATACGCTCCACCTTAGCGTAACTGCGAGTTATCCACTTCAGAAAATCAATCCCTCCCCTTTACATTACGTTAAATTACATTCTATTTTAACCTTGTTTATTTCCGTCAGCCGTCTTTGAGGATTAGGGACTCAACTCTCCTAATTTAAGATTGAAAGAAACCATCTGGGGAGGCGTTTTCCATCAGAAGGCAAAAAGCGATTTTAGCAGATGGATAATTAGGTGAAAACTTTCATATAGGATGAGAAATCATGTCAAAACGCTATTTGAATGTGTTTTTGTAGAGGTTTATTGAGTAGTTTATTAGTTTCTTTGCTTCTTCAGCGTTTTCCCATGACTTAAATTTAACCCATTTTCTCGGTTCAAGCCTCTTATAGACCTCGAAGAACTCTCTTATCTCAACCAGCCTATGCGGGTGAACATCCGACAGGTTTTTGAATCCGTCAAACCTTGGGTCTCTAATCGGCACCGATAGAATCTTTGGGTCTTCACCCTTCTCGTCCTCCAAGATTAGTACGCCTATCGGCCTAACCTTAACTATGCAGCCTACCTCAAGCGGCTCATAGGAGAGAACCATTATGTCAAGTGGATCATTATCGTGATACCATGTCTGCGGGATAAATCCGTACTCAACTGGAAAGACAACTGAAGAGTGGAGAACCCTATCCAACACGAAGGCTTCTAGCTCTCTGTCATACTCGTATTTGTCCCTAGACCAGCTAACAACCTCGATGACAGCGTTAACAATGTTTGGTGGATCATCGCCGGGGGGAACATCACGCCAAAGATTAACCATCCCAACAACACCTTACAAATAACGGTATTACACGCATATTTATACTTTGACGCACCTAAAAAATCGTTTCTTCATCCCCTCTAACTTAAAAATGTGAAAAATGGCTTTCTTTATGGAGCTAAGATTCAAGGCTTACGTCTTCAGCAACCACTTCCACAGCGGGATAAATCTAATATTTTTCCCGTCGATTTTAGCTTCATCTTCATAGTCCCAAGTTACTATTAGCAGGTTGTTACATCCTGTTTCCTTAGATGCCCTTAAAAGCGATTTAATCTCCCTTCTCTCAATTTCATCTCTTCCAGACGCGTAGGTTACTTGAATTAGCTGTTTAATTACCGCTCCCTCTTTTAGGAGGAAGTCTACTTCCGCATGCTGAGAGTTCCTCCAGTAGTATATTTCAAGTAGCGGCCTCCTATTTGTTTGTCTTAGTAGCTCTAAGAAAACAGAGTTCTCCATTAGTTTCCCTAGATCCTCAGAGAATCTCATGATTTTTGTTAGACCTGTGTCGCAGACATAGACTTTCTTCGGCCAGCTCTCCCTTTGATAAACCTTTAGTGAGAATCTGTTGAGAAAGAAGACGGCTACAGAATCTTGGAGTTTATCAACGTAGCTGTAAAGCGTGTTTTTTCCAAACTTCCGCGGCCTAATGGCTTTTGATATTTTATTCACACTAAATTCTCTTGAGAAGTTTTGCAGAAAAAATGACAAAAGGAATCTGGCGAGACCTATGTTTCTGAGCCCGTGTCTTTCAACTACATCCCGAAAAAGAATCATTTCAAAATATTCTTTCAATATTCTTTCTCTTTCTTCCCTCTCGAATACAACTTCAGGGAAGCCCCCAAACTCTAAGTAATCTCTAAGGAAGCCCTTTATGGCGGCTGCTTCATCCATTGTTAGGGGACCTTTAACTGTCGCTTTTTTCGCCTGCAAAAATTCTCTGAAGCTGAAGGGTAATAGCAGATAGGAGAACGTTCTCCCCCTTAGCTGGGTGGCTATTTCTCTGCTTAGGAGCTTTGAGGAGGAACCTGTAATAAAGATGTTATAGCGTTGGAGATCCAGAAGCTCTCTTAACGCTATTTCCCAATTTTTTAAATTTTGGATTTCATCAAAGAAAAGGTTTTTTGGAGGTTTCCCTGCAATCTCCATGTAGATTCTCAGCAGTTCTCTTATTTCCCTAAAGCTCACATCAATCAGCCTTGTATCCTCAAGGTTTAGATAGAGGGAGTTCTTTCTATCTTTTCTGATTAGCTGATAGAAATAGTAGGTTTTACCGGCTCTTCTAGGCCCTATAATTGAAATTATCTTGTCTTTTCTCCATGGAACCCTTAGCTCTCTACGTAT
>CAZWWD010000096.1:1760-3996 GCA_964637155.1 uncultured Candidatus Bathyarchaeia archaeon | reverse complement strand
GTATGCCGCCTCACGCAGGATGGGCAATAGGGCTTGAGCGGCTAGTGATGATGTTGACCGGCGTCAAGAATATTAGGGAAGTCGTTCTCTTTCCAAGAGATCGTTTTAGATTAATCCCATAAATAAACATATATCAATCAATTTAGTTAAATCGCTTATAGCTTATAATAAGAAGGGGCATTTGCTCTATAGGAAAACAATTAGAAGGATATTCCGCATACTTAAATCACTTAATTTGATGATCTGATCTCCCTCTCTAAGGGAGTGGAGCAGAAGAAAAGTTTTAGAGATTATCAGGTTTGAGACTGATCTCCGGATTTTTGGCCGATTATCATTTATTAATCTAATCTAGGTATTCTATTTCAATGAAGTAAGCGCCTACCTCTTTTCCGTCTTTTCGCTGTCCACTTAGAAATGTTTGTAGTCGTGCGGGTCCTTCTTTAAGGCGAACATGGAATGAAACCGAAGTATCACCCTCATTTATTGGTTGAGTTACATCTATATCTCCGATTTTGAGGCGAGCTGAACCTTTTTTCAGGGTTTTTAATTCTGGCGATGCTTTAGGATGGCATTTATATAATGTTATTCTATAGTCGCCGCTTCTTTGGATGTCTATTTCCCAGTATCCATTTCCTTCGGGCTCCGTCTTCGCCTTGTTAATGATAACGTCTTGCTGACATAAACCTGTACGTGCAACCTCACCATGCCAATCCATACAGTTTATTAGGATTGGATTTTCACGTATTGAGCCAACATAAATTCTAACCGGATCCCGGAAACCTTTTGAAACATCACGGTACCATTCATCATACATTTTACGTAATTGTTTAACTACATCAGGGAATTCATCTGCAATATTTTCCTTTTCTCCTGGATCGGCAACCATATCATACAGCTCTTTCAAATTAACTAGTTTATATTTTGGAGTGCGGACTGCGCAATTTCCATAAAGTTGTTCGTCAGGTATGTTGCCCCGTTGAAAGAATAGCGTACGCTCAGGCCACTCTACTTCTTTATCCAGCATTAATGGTAATAGACTTTTTCCATCAAAAGATGCCCCTACGGGCTTGGGAATGTTACATGCATCAAGAAGTGTGGGGAGAACATCTATGTAAGCAGCAATCTCATTTATATCTTTGGGACTTAGCTTTTCTGGCCAACGGATGAAGAAGGGTACACGGATCCCCCCTTCATACACCGTTCCTTTATGTCCACGCATACCAGCATTATAATATTCTACTCCACTCCAACCTCCATTATCGGACATGAAAATGACTATAGTATTTGCATCCAGTTCAAGTTCTTCAAGTTTCTTAAGGAGGCGCCCCATATTTTCATCGATATTCGTTATCATACCATAGAATTTAGCTAAATTTTCGGAGAGACCCATTTTTCTGTAGGGTTCAACGTAGGATTCGTCTATTTGTAGAGGCGTGTGGGGCGCATTAGTCGGGATATATACAAAGAACGGTCGATCCTTATTTTTTTCGATAAAATCTATGGCGGCATTAAAGAATATGTCGGTGCAATAGCCTTCGAATTTTTTCCATATACCATCGTGGCATAGAGCCGGATTGAAATAGGTGTTGCCCCAGAAGTCGGGGGTTTGACCGATCCCTCCGCCTCCATGAACCAGCGTTTCCTGAAAACCTCGATCCATGGCTCTTAGGGGGTAATTGTCGCCAAGATGCCATTTTCCGAATATTCCCGTTCGATATCCAGCTGCTGAAAATATTTCCGCTATGGTATACTCGTCGGGTCTTAAGAGAGAGCGCCCCTCTACTGTGGCCCTAATGCCCGAACGGTATTCATAGCGTCCAGTAAGTAATCCAGCTCGCGTTGGCGAGCATAATGGACTTGTGTAGAACTGTGTAAATCTGATGGATTCCTTGTATAAATTGTCGAGGTTTGGAGTTTTGATCTTGTCATTTCCATGGCAGCCTAGATCGCCATAACCTTGGTCATCTGTCAAAACAAGTATAACGTTGGGTGTTGACATAAAGGGCTCACCATCCATAATACTTCTATTAATTCAGTATAAACATTTAAGAATTTTGCTAAAGCATGAGTTATTCATTAAGTAATAAGAGAGTCAGTTAATGAGAGAATTAATTATATAGTGGAGATTCAAGATTAAAAATTAACAAAATATGAATGCGCTATCGCTTTTCGTAGCGTTGCGCATCCTTGATGAATAGTTATTGATGAATTAAGGAGTCAGAGTGGTGGACGAGCA
>CAZWWD010000096.1:0-1660 GCA_964637155.1 uncultured Candidatus Bathyarchaeia archaeon | reverse complement strand
GCATCCTTGATGAATAGTTATTGATGAATTAAGGAGTCAGAGTGGTGGACGAGCACCTAACTTAACTTGGATATTCATTTTATTGTTGTCTCTAATTATGGTTAGGTTGACTGTTTGCCCCGGCATCGTATGCTCTTCCAGATAAGATGATAGATCATCTATACCGGTTACTTTCCTATTGTTTATTGCCACTATTATGTCGCCACCAATCAATATTTGTTCACCGGCTATGTAGACGCGGCGCGTACCCCCTCTTAATCCAGCCTTGTAGGCAGGCCCATCTTCCATAACTTGCACTATCAGCCATCCGTAAGTTACGTTCACACCCATTGCTTTTGCGATTTCGTAGGTCATATCAATTCCTCTGGCTCCAAGCCAAGGATGCTTGTTGTATGAACCCTCCTTTATTAGGGATTCTACCTCCCGCAATATTGTGTTTGATGGAATCGCAAAGCTTACGCCTTGAGAGCCGCCGACAATTGCTGTCGTTATTCCAATAACTTGCCCCCTAAAATTTAGCAGCGGTCCCCCTGAGTTACCGGGGTTTATTGGAGCGGTTGTCTGTATGACATTTGCTATTGGATAGCCGCCGGTTATATCCTCGGTTATTGTTCTGCCTAATGCGCTGATTACGCCAATGCTCATTGAACCGGCTAGTCCATATGGATTTCCAACGGTTATAACTGGGTCGCCGACTTTGAGAGATGATGAGTTAACTATTTCTAATGGATGGAATTCGCTTTTTGGAGCCGACGCCGAAAGCACAGCTAAGTCAGCGTAGGGGTCTGAACCTAGAACATGCGCTTCATATTTATTTCCGTTTACGAAGGCCACTGTGATGTTTAGTGCATTGCGAACTACATGATAGTTTGTGATTATCACTATTTGACCAGAAAAGTTGTAAACGAAACCTGATCCCTGAACTTGTGCATAATAGTATCCGAAGGGACCTAGTTCTTGCACTATTCCTCTTACCATAACAACCGACCTTTTGACTTTTTCGTAGATTTTTGAGAGGGATAGATTTGCGTTTAATATGATAGAACATTGAGAACTGTTTGTGAATGATTGTAAATCTTTAATTTGTTGTCTGAGATCTTGAATCTGGTTTTGCAGTTCGCTTATTTCTTTTAGGGCAGCTTTGTATCCTACCGAATAGCCTAAAAATGACGCAGCAATTAAACTTGCTACCAGTAACAATATTATTGTAAATGTTGCTGTTGATTTTCCAATCGTTTTTTGATTTTGCATGATGGAGGCGGACATTTTTTATCTCCTCGCGGGACTCACTTTTTTCCTGATTTGCTTTGACTAATCAATTATTAAAGGATTTTTCAGAATTAAACTAAAATCAGCAGGAAAATCGCTCAGTAAAAAAATGATTTAAGGGTGATGGTCAGATAATATTTGCTCGTAGACATCCGCTTGCATTATTACCTATCTGGGGCTTAAAGAACATTTGGAGCTAGATGAATGAGCTATCGTATTCGACATTTGAAATATGTGCTTGGCTGGCTTATCGCCGGAACCAGAGGAGGCGTTATGAGAGGGCGCATAATTATGGCGTTAAGAGAAGCTCCTATGAACGCGAACCAGTTAGCAAATCTCTTAGGTGTTGACTATAGGACTATAAGGCATCATCTTGAAGTGCTGGAGAAGA
>CAZWWD010000095.1:0-4074 GCA_964637155.1 uncultured Candidatus Bathyarchaeia archaeon | reverse complement strand
GCGCCCTCAATGCGTAGGGGCTCCGTCGGCGCTAGAACAATTTTCTCAGCGTTTTTGGCCTCGATTCTTCTTATTATAACTTTCTCATCTATGCTGACTCCAGCGTTCCTTCTTATGTAGCCGTCTATGCGGATGATTCCCCTGCCTGAATCCTCAGCGTAGCCGGGCCAACATATGGCAGCTGTCTTCCGCTTACCGGAAATCTCAATAATGTCTCCCGGCGTTAAACCTAGATCCTCCATTACTTTAGGATCAACTCTAGCTATGCCTCTACCCACATCTCTGCTCTGCGCTTCAGCCACCCGCAGGACAGCTGTTTTAGAAGATGACATGCCTTGCACCTCTAAGGCGGAAACATGAATTTCAATAAAAATTAAATTCCTGAAAATAAAATCTTTCCGCTTAAGCTTTAGCCGCATTAAAGAGAACGGTATTTGGGAAATATGGTTCTAGAGAACTCCTTTAGCATTGACACAGCCCTGTCCGGTGGAACATAAGTCATTGAAAAGTCTATTATAATTGCGTCTGCTCCAGCCTTAACATAATCCTCTATTTTTGAAAGCCACTCCCGCGGCTTCTCGCCTAAACCATTAGGGTAGGTGAAGGAGGGAGCTAAAGAGATCTTTTTCGCTTTATCACCCACTGCTTTAGTAACTCTATCCGCTAAATCCATAAACTTCTCTAGGGGGAAATCGGATAAGGGTAGAATACCATCACCATATTTGGCTGCACCCTCCACTATTTCATCTGAGGAGCCTCCGAACCATATTGGCGGATGAGGCTTCTGTAGGGGCTTAGGCCAGAAAGGAGCCTCAGTAACCGTGTAATACTTCCCCTTATATGTGATTTTATCTCCTTCAGTCCAGAGCTTCAGGATGATCTCTAACGCTTCGAGCATTCTTGATATGCGTTCCCTACGTTTACCCCACCAAACACCGTAGGAGACTGCTTCATCCCTGAACCATCCGGCGCCCACGCCGAAATTAACTCGTCCACCGGAAATTATGTCCACTGTGGCAACAATCTTCGCTAATCTACCGGGCTTATAAAATGGCAGCGGAGAGACTCTTGCCCCCAATCTGATCCTCCTTGTTTGGGAGGAAACTGCTGAAAGCAGCGTCCAAGCGTCAAGCTTATTAGGCTTACTTGGGTCTCCACCGGTCTTCTCATAGAATTCTCTGGGAAGATAAAAGTGATCTCCAATCCAGAGCGAGTTGAAACCTAATTCGTCAGCCGCCATAGAAACCTTTAGAACTTCCTTGTAGCCGTATCCTCCATGCGTAGGCAAGTGAACCCCAAACTCTAAAGGCATGAAATAGCCTCCAACCCTCATGTTCTCAAGTATTTGGCGAGCCGCTGCTCCAACAGTCTTTTAGGCATTGCGCCAATTATCCTGTCAACGAGGGAACCATCCTTAAAAACTAGGAGGGTTGGTATACTCATTATCTGAAATTGAATCGGCGTCCTCGGGTTCTCGTCAACATTCAACTTCCCAAATAATATTTTACCAGCATACTCTTTAGCAAGTTCATCTATTATAGGAGCCATCATCCGGCATGGAGCGCACCAAGGCGCCCAGCAATCAATAACAACTAGGGGGCTACTTTTAATCACCCTATTAAAGTTTGAGTCAGTTACCTTTACCGGTTCACTTACAGGAGGAGATGAAGCCGCCGCCCGCCTTCGCATAAGCTCTTCAAGCTTCTTCCGCCTAATTCTCTCAAGTTCCTTATCTTCCTCGCTCATACCAAAATCTCCTTCTCTCCTCAGCAGAAATAATTAAACAATACATAAAAAATTTAAGATTTAAGTATTCCCATCCTAAATTTAATTCAGTTCAATAAACTGCTAATTCAATCTACGTGATGGAAATGGCTAAAAAATTCATGGTGTTAAGTAAGGAGGAGCTTGCCCCGCAAATAAAACGTATAGTTGTTAGCGCCCCGCTCATAGCTAAAAAAGCCAAAGCTGGACAATTTGTTATTCTAAGAGTTGATGAGCGAGGCGAGAGGTTCCCGCTGACACTTGTAGACTGGAATCCAGATAAGGGGACTATCACATTAATCTTTCAGGAAGTTGGAGTTTCAACAAGGAAGCTTGGGAAGCTAAACTCCGGAGACTACATCGAGGATATTGTTGGACCATTAGGCAACCCCACCGAAATAGACAAATACGGTCACGTAGCTGTTGTCGGCGGGGGAGTTGGCACAGCGCTAATCTACCCTTGGGTTCGCTCCCTAAAGAAGGCAGGTAACCACATCACTACAATAATAGGCGCTAGAAGCGCAAACCTACTCCTACTTGAAAAGGAGCTAAGCGAACTAAGCGACGAAATATACATATCAACCGACGATGGGACAAAAGGAGTTAAGGGCTTCACATCCGACGTTCTAAAAAGCCTCCTAGAGAAGGGTAAAAAGTTCAACCTTGTTATGGCAGCCGGGCCAGTTCCCATGATGAGAGCTATAGCGGAGGTAACACGCCCATATGGAATAAAAACTATTGTGAGCTTAAATCCGATAATGGTTGATGGGACAGGAATGTGCGGGGGCTGCAGAGTTACGGTTGGCGGCGAAACAAAGTTTGCGTGCGTTGATGGACCTGAATTCGACGCGCATAAAGTTGACTTCCGTGAGCTTATGAACAGGCTGCGCACCTATCAGGAGGAGGAGCGAATAGCATTCCAGCGCCTAATGGACTACAACAAATAAAAATGTTAATTAAAACAGCTGTAGCCATCTTTTATAGGCCTCAAATATTTTACGTAGCTCCCTAATCGGTTCACTGTGAAAATCAACCCTTAAATCTATTATTGGACGCGACTCATGTATAGGCTTCCTCTCAGCCACCTTTATCGCCGCTGAGCTGATGCCTCTCCAGTCGCCCCCAGCCTTCTCCCCAGCCTCCAAAGCTTTCATAAGTCTTTCAGCAAGCCGCTCGCCCTCAGAAGATTCGAAGGCTTCAGCCATAGCTTCCAAAACATCTTCGGATGCTAAGGCGTTTCCCGCGGCAACGTAGTTTTCTCCAATTATGTGTCCACTCCACTCTAGGGTTCTTTTTCCCGTGAAAACAGCTTTCTCGCCGAACGCGTTAATAATAGATATTTGCCTCATTTCACATCTGGGATCATCTTTAAGTAGAGTCTCCAATGCTTTTTTAGGCGGAAAATTTTTGCGTAGAAGCTGAAGTCCATTAACCCCATGAAGAAATTTTGTATATCCCTGAACCGCTATTGCTCCAACATTCGATTCAACGTGGGGAACAACGCTTCCCACAGCTAGGGAGGCTGAGGAAACGCAGACGCCGAGGGCAAAGGTTTCCGGGCATCTTGCAACCATAGAGAAAGTGCCGAGAACTCCTCTATCTGAACCATATTTTAACTTCAACTACGTCACCGTCCCTAAGATTTATGAAGCTCCTCAAATGAACTGGAGCAATAATCTCCAAAATATTCCTTGGGTAATTAGGTATGCACGGCTTAATCACAGCTCCATAAACCGCATCCGCTATAAGGGCTCTATAGAGGCGACCTGAGCAAAACCCATCTTTCGGTTTTATCTTAAAACCTAAGCCTTCACCATATAAGTCCATAAGGCTTTGAGCGTCTTCGTCCCCCAGAAAAAGATTTAATGTTCCCGGATATGGGTCGAAATTAAGTTTCTCTTTAACTTGCCTCCTGAACCACAGTAACCTAACAAACTTGCCTCCTTCACCGGAACCGGTGAATACTTTGCCTCTCACAACTAAGAGATTAGTCCGCAATTCTTCCCTCACCTAGAATCCTGCGATCGCACCCCAGATTTAAAAAAATAATAGATAGAAGATAAAATATATATGTGGTTAATTACTCCTTAAAGAGAAAAGGAATGGTAAAGCAGCAGGCGTTTACGAAGAGCAATAACAATAATAATGTGATTGGTTTGGGTTTAACAGAGAAACTGGATAGACTCTCATCAATAAACCTGATCAAGCATCTAATTTATGCGTCTTCAATAATCTTTTTCTTCGCCATAATATTCTTTCCGCCCATAGTTGGAATACTCAGGAACATTGGGCAGATGGGAGCCATATATG
>CAZWWD010000094.1:0-4100 GCA_964637155.1 uncultured Candidatus Bathyarchaeia archaeon | reverse complement strand
TTTTCTTATGGCTTCATTTCTTGTTAATCCTTGTCTTTGATATTCTTTTATCTTATATTCTAGGGTGTATATGTTCCCCCAGGTCTTTATGTGTATTTTACACAGCTTTTTATATAGGTCGTTAATGTTCTTCGGGTTACGTTGCCATTTAGCCCGATCTTCCATAAGTTTTCTCCTAGCATACTCAATCTCTAGGCCGCGTAGAATTTTGTTAAATTCATTTAGAAATCTCTCTATGGCAAAGCTAGTTCTGTAAGCAAAGATAGGCATGAACATTACGCCGAGAAATAATGGGATAAAAGAGGATGTAAGCAAACTCAATCCGATCGATATAGCTAGAGATGCTAGAATTATGAGTATAAGACCTCGATAATCAAATTTGAGCATCAGCAAACTGATTTCTCCTTCAGGAAGCAATTGTATCTTAAGCGCTACCCCAACTCCCTTCCCAATGTTAGCTTTAAAGGTTTTCTCCCCACCTGATCTTTCATTGCATATTTCTTCTAAAAACTGAGATAATGCCTCGTAGACTTGTTTAGTCGGAACCCTAATAAACTTCTGAAGGACTGATGGGAACAGATATGGCATAAATCCTCTAAAATAATATTTATGGCGGGGGCTGAATAAATAATTTCAGCGGAATCTATCTCTTTTTAGGGCTAAATAAATTAGGGTAGCTACTGAAAGAGCTATGTAGGCTATTATGCCCAACAAAATTAATATGTCCACCATATCTGAACTGAAGGAGATGACCATAGCGGCTAAAGAAAACCCTCCAAAAACTAGGCCTAAAAATGATGCGTAAACAGATATATAAAGCGACCACCTTTTCATCCGGGTTATCCCGTAAGAAACTATTATATTAATGATTCCGAGGAGACCTAAATGAATTGGCATATACTTAGGCTGAGTTATTAAAGCAAGTAATGCCACTCCCACAATAAAATATAAGACTGAAAGTACATGTGGAGCTGCAAAAATTTCCGCAGTTTTGTTCTTTTTAGCGGCCGTCATAGTCTCAACCTAAGCTATTCATCTTTTATTCTGGTGAAATTTTAGGGAAAGGAATATGTTAGATAATGATGATCTTATGGTTTATAAATCTTCATCATTAATGAGAATGAGGGTGTTGAATGAGCAACCTAGAACTCTTCACTTCAACAACCATGTATTTCAGCGGCTTCCAAAAGAAGTTTGAGGAAGCAGATTACGTGGTTTTCGGAGTGCCCTTCGATGCAACAAGCACATTTCGCTCCGGAGCTAGATTTGCGCCCGCAGCGATTAGAGAGGCATCACTCAATATTGAAACCTACAGTTTTAGGTCGGAAATGGATGTAGAAGATTTGAAAATTCATGATGCTGGCGACCTTCACGTCAGCGGAAAAGCAGATGAGACATTAAGGAGAATAGAGCTTGTCTGCAGGGATATACTTGAAAGTGGGAAAACTCCCATACTCATAGGTGGCGAACATACAATAACATTTGGAGCTACCAAAAGTATTGAAGATGAATTTGCACTTGTAAGCTTTGACGCTCACCTAGACTTAAGAGACGAATACATGGATGAGAAGCTATGCCACGCCACTTTCATGCGTAGAATAAACGAGGAGATTAAACCCGAAAAGATAATTGAGGTTGGAACAAGAGCTGTATGCAGGGAGGAATTAAACTACGCGTCGAAGACCAATAACATTAAGTATATAACTTCTCGGCGGATTATGCGTAGCTATCCAAAGGAAATTTTGGAGGAAATCAAAAAATTTCTGGTTGGATGCAATAAAATTTACATAACAGTAGACATGGACGTTTTAGATCCGGCTTTTGCGCCCGCCGTTCAGAATCCGGAGCCTGAAGGCATATCTATGAGTCTCCTTTTAGACATTCTATTGGGAATATGTGATCAGCGGTTAGTTGCATTCGACATAGTTGAAGTTACCCCACAATACGATAATGGCGTAACCGCCATAAATGCTGCAAAAATTATTTTTGAAGTTCTTTTGCAAACCCATAAGATTAGACTTATGGATTTGGGGGGAGCAATTATTTGACAGTCCCTAGACCAGAGCATCCTAGACCAGATTTTGAGAGAGTAAAATGGATAAACCTTAATGGTGAGTGGCAGTTTGAAATAGACGATAGTAAAAGTGGACTTGAGAAGGGATGGAATAGCGGAAAGACTTTTTCAAGGAAGATAATTGTTCCTTTTCCTCCGGAGAGTAAGCTCTCCGGCGTAGAGGAGAAGGATTTCATGGAATCCATCTGGTATAGGCGGTTTTTTGACGTTCCGGAAGACTGGTTAGATGGACGTGTTCTGCTTCATTTTGGCGCGGCAGACTATAGAACTACGGTGTGGGTTAATGGTCATAAAGTTGGTTCACATAAAGGTGGATACACTCCCTTCACGTTCGACGTAACTAAACTGGTTAAGCCCAGAGATAATGAATTAGTTGTTTGGGTTACCGATGAATGCAGAAGCGGTCTTCAACCAACTGGGAAGCAATGTCATCGCCTAAAATCATATGGTTGCTTCTATACTCGTGTAACTGGAATCTGGCAGACTGTTTGGCTGGAAAATGTTCCACATCAATACATAAGGTATTTCCATATAACAACCAATCCCTATGATGGAGAAGTTTTTATAAGTACTCACGTTGAGGGGGCAAGAGACAAGTATGCTTTCGTAGCATACATCTATGATGGAGAGAGCTTAGTTGCTAAAGGACAAACAAGATCTTCAAGCCCAGTAAGCTACATCCATATAAGGGTGCCAAATCCGCGCCTGTGGTCTCCAGAAGATCCGCATTTGTATAAGCTAGTTCTCAGACTTATTCCAGAAGACGGTCTAGTAGATGAAGTTAATTCTTACTTTGGTTTACGTGAGATCCGCAGATTCAAAAATAAGATTCTGCTTAATAATCAAATACGATTTTTAAGGTTAGTTCTAGACCAAGGGTACTATCCAGACGGCGTCTACACAGCACCCTCAGATGAAGCTATAAGACGTGACATAGAAATAGCTAAGGAAATGGGTTTCGACGGCGCTCGGCTTCATCAAAAAGTGTTTGAACCGCGATTCCTATATTGGGCTGATAGGCTTGGTTATCTTGTAGCCGGAGAATTTCCAGATTGGGGCGCGGATATAACGAATCCTTCGGTTAGAGAGGCTTTGCTAGATGAATGGATCGAGGCTGTAAGAAGAGACATAAATCATCCATGCATAATCATATGGACGCCCTTCAATGAAAGGGTTATTCGCATCGGCGACGAGGAATGTATTGAATTCATTCGGAGAGTCACGCGTATAACTAGGATGCTTGACCCGACAAGATTGATAATTGATTGTAGCGGCTGGACTCACGTTGATGAGGAAATAGATATATACGATGTCCACGATTATGAACAGAACCCCAAATTATTTAAATCCCACTATGTAAAACTTATTGAAGCGTCTGAGAACGTTGATGAGATCCGAATTTCATTTGATTTTAGACCTCCAAAAAACTTCCTAAGAAATTTCCCCTATGGCGGTCAACCCTTTATTGTAAGCGAGTATGGTGGGATATGGTGGAATCCGCCTGGTTTGGAGGTTAAGGGGAGCTGGGGTTACGGCGAAAGACCTAGAAGCCTTGAGGAGTTTATTGCAAGGTACAAGGCTTTAACCGAAAGCCTACTTTCTAATAAGGCTATTTCAGGCTTCTGCTACACACAATTATATGATATTGAGCAGGAGACTAATGGATTATATACTTATGATAGGAAACCTAAGGTTGATCCAAAAATAATCTGGGGTATAAATAGGCAGAAAGCTGCCATCGAAAAAGAATCCTAGTTATAAGATACGGCTCCTCTGTAAAGATCATGTAAGACGATAACATCAACATTAATTAGTTACACTGCTATAATAATGTCGAGAGGACGAACAGATTGGTTAGAAATATACTTGAGATCCGAAACTTGAGCGTTGAAGTCTCTGGGAAAAGGATACTTAATAATGTGAATCTACAAATACCTGAAGGAGAAGTGCATGTTCTCTTCGGCCCCAATGGTTCGGGTAAGAGCTCGTTGATAATGACTCTTCTGGGTTTCCCAGCCTATAAAGT
>CAZWWD010000093.1:0-4126 GCA_964637155.1 uncultured Candidatus Bathyarchaeia archaeon | reverse complement strand
ATCAGTATGATAAAGAACTCTGCTCCTACATACTCTAGAAAAAAGTATGATGAAACACATAGAATCATTGCGTTACTTCCCGCCGGACTAATCTTTTTAGTGGGTGTTCCTCTAACCCTAATAACCATCTCACCACTTATCGACGCATACTTCAGCTTGCCGGCTCCCACATTAAAACCTTAATAATCATATCTTTGCTTTCCCCCTCATAATCTTAGGTGTTTCCTTCTCAGATTGGTCGGTTCTAGCCTTTACTCAAAAGGGGAGAAGGAACCCCCATCCCTCTGATGCCGGCAAGAAGACTGGTCACAGAGGGGTCCTATGCTTACTGCAGGAACCCGATGACCCTGGGAGTTACCGCCTACTATCTTGGAGTAAGCATATGGATAGGTTCACCATTCTCAATCGGATTAACTGCGCTATCCGCCGCTTTAATCATAGCATTATAAAAGATTCATCGAAGAGAAAGAACTTGAAGCTAGGTTCGGTCAAGAATACATAAGATATAAAAAGAGAGCTCCATTTTTAATTCCGAAAAGAAGAAAAAAGGGAGACTGACCGCTAAAAATTACACAAGCATTCACGAAGCTTCAATCCGAGTTTTTAAGTTTATGTCCAAACGATTTCTGACATAATTTTATCTGTTATTAATGACAAATTTGTTGTTTAGGCGAGAACTGTGGAAAAGAAAAACGCTGAAAAAGAACCTTTTCAATCTTCAATGAAAAACATACTGCAACATTTCATCTATAAAGGAAGTAAAACCAAAGAAATATCATTTCCAATAGGAGGAATCGGAACCGGCTGTATAGGACTTGCTGGCAATGGGCGATTACTGGAATGGGAGATTTTTAATAGACCAAACAAAAGAGGCGTAAACGGTTTCTCGCACTTTGCTATTAAAGCCGAATGCGAAGGGAAAGTTCTAGACGCCCGCGTCCTAAATAGTGATCTGCCGCCCCCCTATATGGGTGACTTCAATAAACCAATGTTCCAATCATTCGGTTTCGGTCCTCCGAGAGGCTACATGGCGGGTTTACCGCACTTTAGGGATTCCGAGTTCGAGGGAACCTACCCGACTGCAAAAATAAGGTTTATAGATAACGAGTTTCCGGGAAGAGTTCAGATGACGGCTTTCAATCCTTTTATTCCGCTTAACGATTTAGATTCAAGCATACCCGCAGCCTTCTTCGAAATAGAAGTTGAAAACACAAGTAACCATGAAATAACATACACCATATGCTTAGTTGTTCAGAACCCCCTTCCAGCCGGCACAACAGTTAACGCCTACGAAGAAAAGAATGGTTTTCATCTTATAAAAATGTCATCTACAAACCTTAAGGAAGATGATCCCCAATTCGGTGACTTAACCATAGCAACAAACGCCTCAGACATTAGCTATCAGGAATACTGGTTTAGAGGATTATGGTTCGATAGTCTCCATGTTTACTGGGAAGATTTCACGTCGCCCGGTAAATTCAGGAATCGCCGTTACCCGCATCCTCAGAAGGGAATAAGAGATCATGCTGTTCTCGCAGCTCACATAAATGTTAAGCCCGGAGAAACTGGGCGGGTTCGATTCGTGATAAGCTGGAATTTCCCAAACTGCTATAACTACTGGAAACCCGAAAACACCGAGAAACCTAAAATATGGAAGAACTACTACGCTAAGCTTTTCAAAGATTCCGTTGAAACAGCCATCTACTGCCTAAGGAACTGGGATAGACTCTACAGGGAAACCGAAACATTTAGAGATAGCCTATTCTCATCGACGCTCCCACCATTCATTATAGATGCTGTTTCAGCGAACATTTCAATTCTAAAGTCACCTACGGTTCTACGTCTAGAGGACGGATCACTCTATGGATTTGAAGGATGCCATCCTCACTCCGGTTGCTGCGAAGGATCCTGCATGCACGTCTGGAACTATGCGTACGCGCCGCTGTTCCTTTTCCCTAAGCTTGACCGATCAATGTGGGATCTCCACTACAAGTATGATCAACGTGAAGACGGGAGAATAAGCTTCCGTCTACAATTGCCTCTAGGCCGAGGACAATGGGAATTCCCCCACGCCGCGGTAGACGGTCAATTTGGCAGCGTTATTAGAGCATATGCCTACTGGAAATTCACTGGAGATAATGAATGGCTCAAATCAAACTGGAAATCAATAAAGAAGTCAATCGAATACGCATGGGCTGAAACCAATGAAGATGAATGGGACCTAGACAAAGACGGCGTCCTTGAGGGAAGGCAGCATCATACACTTGATATGGAGCTTTTTGGACCTAACTCTTGGCTGACTGGCTTGTATCTTGCGGCCTTAAAGGCTGGAGCTGAAATAGCTGAGTTCCTTGGCGAGAAAAGTAAGGCTGAGGAGTATCTGAATCTCTTCAATAGAGGCAAAGAATGGGTTGAAGAACACCTCTTCAATGGCGAATACTTCTATCAGCTAATCGACTTGAAAGATAAATCTATTCTAAAAAGATACCTGCCAAGAGATCCGAAGATTATGGAAACTTACTGGGATGAGGAGCACCAGGAAATAAAATACCAGATTGATGAAGGATGCGGAATCGATCAAGTACTGGCTCAATGGCACGCAAACATATGTGGATTAGGCGAAATATTCGATAGGGAAAAAGTTAGGAAAGCGCTGAAGTCAATATACAAATACAATTTTAAGAGGAGCATGCGGAATGTCGTTAACCCATGTAGAATCTTCAGCCTAAACGATGAGGCTGGAACATTAATTTGTAGCTGGCCAGAGGGAAAAACCAAGCCGGTTATACCCGTCCCCTACGCTGAAGAAACCATGAACGGCTTCGAATACGCGGTTGCATCCCACATGATCCAAGAAGGATTAATCGATGAGGGGCTGGAAATAGCTAAGGCTGTTAGAGACCGATATGATGGTGAAAAAAGAAACCCGTGGAACGAGATTGAATGCGGAAGCAATTACTCACGTTCCATGGCGTCTTACGTACTGTTATTGGCGCTCAGCGGCTTTAAATTCAATTTAGTGAAGAATGAAATAGAATTTAATCCCCCAAGAATCGAGAATGGAAGGTTCAAGTGCTTTTGGTCGACTGGAACGGGATGGGGGACATTTAAGATAGAACCAGGCAAAGTGACGCTGAACGTGCAGTATGGAAGTCTAAAGATTAAAACCTTCAGTCTACCATTTCTAAAGGATAGAAACATAAAAAACGTGAAGGCTTCGGGGAAGCCAGTTGGATATAAGAGACAGAATAAAGAATTATTTTTCACTGAGCCTCTTATAATCAGAGGAGGAGAGAGCCTAACCATTGAATTAGCATAGGAAGCAGATTGCTTAGATTTTCCAATAACCCCTTTTGTAAAAAACCTTTTTTATTGGGCGAATCTACTTTATCATTTGTGATCACTATGAATAAGAGAAACCTCATTTTGAAAGCGCTTGAAGAAAATGATGGAATAGTTAGATTGGCTCCCACATGGGTTCCCAGAAGCTTTCTTTCACCGGGTAAGCGCCTCAAGCTTGCAGCTGAAGACATTTATGCCCTTGGCGCTGAAAGGGGTGGAATAGATGAGAGATGGCTTGCCTCAACTACTAGGGCTGATAACCCCGGTGCACCGGAGGATGAAGGATTGAGCTACATAGTCGTAGGGAGCGGAGCGAAAACCAGCAAAGTTCTGCTGAAGGATGCCATTGATGAATTTGGAGAAAGCTTTCTAGGGAAGGATGTTATGCGAAAGTATGGCGGCTGGATGGTTCTCGCAAAATTCTTTGATAACTCATGTATGATACCCCTACATCTCCATCAAATGGAGAAACACGCTAGAAAGGTTAATAGGCTGCCTAAGCCGGAAGGCTATTACTTCCCCCCTCAACTCAATATTGTTGAGGGAGATTTCCCCTACACGTTTTTCGGCCTAGAACCGGGAACAACTAGAGAGGACATCAAGAAATGCCTCGAAAGATGGGATATGGGCGATAATGGGATTCTTTATTTTTCTAGGGCCTACAAACTTAAGCCTGGAACAGGATGGTTTGTTCCCGCCGGCGTTTTGCATGCACCTGGCACCCTAGTTACATATGAAGTGCAGAAATCTTCAGATGTAGCTGCAATTTATCAATCCATGCTTG
>CAZWWD010000092.1:1392-4166 GCA_964637155.1 uncultured Candidatus Bathyarchaeia archaeon | reverse complement strand
AGCGTCCAATCCTCCTTAAAGCTTAATGCTCTCGTTGGACATGGAGATATACATGCACCACATGCCATACATTTATCCCAGTTTATTCGTAAAGTTTCAACAAACTCTTGAACTTGTACTCCGGCTTCTTTGAATAGACTTAGCACTTCCTTGAGTTTATCTCCAGTTGCTGGTATCGAAACTACTAATTCGCCTTTTTGCGCATTTACCTTGGCTTCAAGTATATTGATTAGCACATTGGTTTTCAACACTATATCAGCTAAGATAGGTTTCTCAACAACTCCACGTGAATATATAAGCTTAACTTTCATGGCGTAACTCTGCCTCCTCCAACAACTTTTCTCGATATATCATCTGTCGTTAATATTCCGATCACATGATTTAGTTTGTCTACTACTGGGACTCCTGATATATTATATCGAGCCATTCTACGTGCAACAACGTCGACGGACTCTTTTTCAAAGGCTGTTATAACCTTTTTAGTCATTATCTCCTCAAGCCTCCTCTTATTTTGGGCTAAAGCCTTGGCTAAATCCCAAGACGTCACTATACCGATTAGTCTTCCTTCATCATCAGTAACTGGCAGATGGTCTATACCTTTCTCTACAAGCTTAGATGCAACGGACTTTATATCGTCACTTGGCTTGGCAGTGACGACATTACGGTTCATCACATCGCCAACCCTTAACTCTCTACCTCTAATCTTTAGCGGCTTAAATTCTCTCTGCCTTGGAAGCGGTTCAATTGGCTTGGTTAAGAAGAAAGTTCCCTCAAGAATCCATTTTTTCAGAGTTTCAGCTATCTCTCTAGCCATCCTATAGCTTGATAAGGACGATGATGGAACTTCCCTATCACCTAGAAAGACTTTTCCGGATCTAAGCTCGGCATAGGATACTTTTTTAACTATGGGTCTCAGATCAGGTCTGGTGGGCGCGGCGTAATCGCGTATGTTAACAATTATATCTTCATCTTTTAGGGCAGCTGTTTTGGCAACTCTCATGTTTAGGATTGGAATTGGTATACCAACACCGACATACAACGTAGTTCCATACCTATAAAATGACGCCCCACGCAAGTACCTACTATTCATTTGTTTTAGGTCTCCCTTAACCATGAGAGTGCCGTAACCTGATTTAGGGCTATGTTGAGTCCCTTCGCCAATTACATAACCTATTCCACCGCCGAGAAAAATTCTTGTTCCAAGACCAATAGTTTCATAATTAGGGTCCTTACAAAGCGGATTTAACTGTCCAGCGCCAGAAAAAGTTATGTTTCCGTAGTTTGGTAGAAGCGTTCCCATGTATGTATACAAAACTCTATCAGAACTATTTGTAGCAGCATCGTATCTTTGATAGCAGTTCCTTGGATTAACTAGTATGGCTTGATTTAAGTCATCAATTGTAATAACTGTTTCAATATGTCTTCTAGGATAACAATCTGTTCCGTAAGATTCAGCCCTTAGAACAACTTCCTTACCCGAAACTAAATCTTCTATGACGTGTCCTCCGCCATACTCGAAACCTCTAGTTTCACTTAGAGATGTAGCTCCTAAGTAACCGTCTACTGCAGCAAGCCCTTTATAGACTGGAACATCATTCAACCAGCACTTGGTCATTTTTATCGGAGGATCAGAATGCCCAAAGTTTAGGAACACCCCTGAACTGCACATTGCGCCAAATGTTCCAGTAGTTACGACATCAACTTCCTTAGCGGCAATCTCGATACCGCTGCTCTCAACAAGTTTAATCATTTCCTCAGCTGTTAGAACAACGACGTCTCCGCGCCTAATTTTCTCATTTATTTCATCTATTGAACGTAGCTCTTCCACACTTTTAGACAAAACCCATTCCTCCTGAACTTAAACTTTGATTTTTAACTTACTGACAAACTGGGAAGCGTACCTAGTAAATAACGGAGAGATCCCTCCAGTATATATTCTTTTGCATATTTTTGCAGAATATTTATTCACTATCATATATATTTTTCTGTTATATAAACCTAAAGAAACAAAATGCTGATATCAAGATAATAGGGGGATCTTCTTTTTCATACTTCAAAAAATTTCTCTTGACAGATGATCGAATCTAAGAAAACTTGAAATTTAATTTGTGAAACAATAAAAAGATAAAGCTAAGTTAAATACTCGGTTTTAGCATAAATATCTTTATGCTATTAGAGGATTTACTTATCATGCTTCCAGCCCTAACTAAAAGCATCATATCGCTTTTCATAATCGTTGACCCGTTAGGGAATATACCAATTTTTATAGGTCTAACTGAAAATTTGGAAAAAGAAAGGAGAAAAAGAGTATTCCACACCGCCACTATAACAGGTTTCATTCTTCTGCTAGCATTCGCCGTAGCTGGAAGAGAAATACTTAATATTTTCGGGATAACATTGGAAAGTTTCATGATCGCCGGAGGGATATTATTATTAATAATTGCCATTAGAATTTTAGTAATGGGTAGCTGGGAAGAGCCTTATACAACTCCTGAGAGCATTGGGGTCGTTCCCATAGCTGTTCCATTACTTGTTGGCCCAGGGGCAATAACGACAGCTATTCTCAATCTTCAGGAGTTCGGTATATTAATAACTACGATCTCTGTGATCATAGTGTTCACATTTGTATGGCTAGTTTTGCGATACATTGAGCCAATTTATAAGATACTAGGAGAAAATGGATCAGTTGTAATAGCAAGAGTTATGGCTCTCTTAATAGCGGCAATAGCGGTTCAGTATATAATAAATGGATTTAGATACTTATTGCAATGATA
>CAZWWD010000092.1:0-1292 GCA_964637155.1 uncultured Candidatus Bathyarchaeia archaeon | reverse complement strand
AAATGAACCATTTTATTTAAGCGTGCATTATACAGCTCCACACAGTCCGTGGATAAACAATCATCCTAAGGAGATAGTGGACTCCTACGACAACTGTCCATTCGAGACATGCCCACGGGAAACCCCGCATCCTTGGGCTAGATTGAACCTCTACTGCTTCAATAATCGCGAATGTCTCAAAGGATATTTTGCCGCCGTAACCGCCATGGATATGGACGTAGGCAGAATACTTGACCGCCTTGAAGAATTAGGCCTAAGAGACAAAACTTTGATTATCTTTATGAGTGATAATGGTTTCAGCCGCGATCATCACGGCATATGGGGAAAGGGAAACGCTACTTGACCGCGAAACATGTATGAAAACTCCATTAAAGTTCCATGCATATTTAGCCATCCAGGAAGAATACCTCAAGGGGTGGTTCAGAGAGAAATGGTCAGCGCATACGATTTTATGCCAACACTGCTTGGATATCTAGGCCTACCAGTGCCAAAGGATCGTAATCTTCCAGGAAAAAGCTTTCTATCTCTCTTACTGGATCCATCTATAAGGGGACGAGAAGACGTCGTGATATTTGATGAGTACGGTCCCGTTTGTATGATACGAAAACGTCGATGGAAATATGTACATCGATATCCCAATGGACCAAATGAGCTATATGACCTAGTGAATGACCCGGATGAAAGACAGAATTTGATTAATGACCCATCTCAAAAAGAGCGCATAAAAGAACTAAAGTTAAGAATGGAAGCTTGGTTCGCTAAGTATGTTGATCCATCCTGCGATGGAACGGTAGATGATGGAACAAATCCACCGGGCTATAATGGGCAGGTGCGTTTAATCAAAAACAAATAGGAAGTACGTTCAATTAATCGTTAGATTTTTATTACACTAGCCTTGAGCATAATCTAAAAACTGCTCCTTCTGTTAATGAAAATTTTTGATAATCTCCTCTAAATTGCTTCTTAGTTTTCTAGATTCTCTGACAATGTCAGCTGCTTTCATTCTCCTCATCTTCTTAAGTAAGGTTCCAGTAATAACCATTGCAACGCCCGCAATATCCGATACTGGATCCGGAGAGATTATGCAAGTGACTCCTGCAGCAATTAATTTTGATTCTAGACTATTTTCTTTATTAGCTGTTCCAATTAATCTTTTCAATCTTTTTACGTCCTCAGTGATGCTATTTATCCTGTTAGTTGCTTCACTAACTGCTCGACCAAAATTTTCTAGATCCTTAGATAGATCTTTAACTTTTTCAGGTTTCATTTAATCACCAAGATTTAGATGCTAA
>CAZWWD010000091.1:0-4242 GCA_964637155.1 uncultured Candidatus Bathyarchaeia archaeon | reverse complement strand
AGTATACGAAGCCCGGCGCATAAAAATAGATTTTTTTACCAAAGTTCCTCCAGCTGAGTTCACGAGCCTTATAAATTCCCTCAACAACATCTCTCGGCAGATTTTTTAGTATCTCCAAGATTTTTCCTCAGCCCCTAAATCGATTTCTTAAGAATCCTTTATTTTTGGAACTGTTATCTCGTCGATGTGAGTTATAAATTCATCTCCACCAACATGATATATTATTTTAGCCTTCTTAACATCAAATCTTCCATCGAAAACATCTTTATTAACGTGGGCTGCTACAACCTCGCCAATGAATAATGTATGGTCGCCAGCTGGAACCTTCTGTCGAACAACGCATTCTAAATGTGCAATGCATTCTTTGATCGCTGGAGCCTTAACTTTCTTTGCCGGAATTGGCGTTAATCCGGTTTCCTTAAATTTATCAACTCTTCTCCCGGAGACGCTTCCGCAATAAAGGGTTTCTTCAACCAACTCCATTGTCGGAACATTTATCACGAATTCTCCGCTTTCCTCAATTAGCTTATGAGAGTATCTTCTTGGAGCAATGCTGACCGCAACCAACGGAGGATTTATGGAGACCGGCATAAGCCAAGCTAAAGTTATTATGTTTGCCCTCCCCTCTTCATCGACGCATGTTAAAAGCGCAGTATTCCGTGGATGAAGAAGACGATAAGCCAGCTTCAAATTTACATCTTTCACGTTCTTGCCGCTCATCTTAGCTCACCCCCGCTATTATTAGAAAATTAATGAAGCGTTTACAGATTAAAATTGTTGCGGCTTTCTTCGGGAAGAAGGGCGGCTATCATAAGCGGCAATATGACCGTTGCATCTCCTTCAATCGTTACATGCTTGGCTGTTTCCTTAACCTTTCCCCAAGAAATTGCCTCTCGAACCCTCGCGCCGGAGAGGCTACCATCCCACTCTACAGCCGTTGTTATGTAAACCGCGTAATCTAAGCCTCCCTTAAATTGGTTCCACCAAATGACATGATGCTTGGAGATTCCGCCTCCAATTATGAGCGCGCCGGTTCTTTCCGCCTCAAACATTAGGTCATTGAGCTCCTGCTCGTCTCTTAGAAGATCTATTTTTATCTTGCGGTCTTGGGAGAAAAGCCACAATTGATAGCCTACTGCGCCATCGGTTATGCCGGGCACATAGACTGGTATGTTGTTTTTTGCAGCCCAATATAATATTGAATCCTCGCCGCATAGTCTTAAGCCTATTTCTCGACTTAGGTCTTTGCTTGAGATTTCCCTAACTCCCTCGTTCCAGAGAGCTGAGAGAAGCTCCTGCATTTTCCCCTCAATTAGGATGCCATAGCTATCGTTTGGAACCAATATGTTTCCTAGGCGATTAATTCCCATCTTATGAAGTTCCCTATCGTCTAGATTGAATGATCCGCGATAATAGTTTCTCCAGCTTCTAGCCAAGTCATGATCCAAAGTTCCACACGTCGTCACTATAACGTCCACTAGTCGGCGTTTAACCATCTCCTTTAAAACACCCCTCGTTCCAGTTGCAACTATGCACGCTGGGAAAGAAAGAAATTTCACGCATTTATCATCGGAAATCATCTTCCTCAATATGTCCACTCCAATGGCTATTTTTCCAGCCGTAAAGCCCCATGCATCCCTCATCTGCTCAATTAAGTCGCTGACCCTCATGCCTCCATAAAGATTATAGTCCCTTATCGATTGTCTTAATTTGATCAAGCAACCTACCTCCGCGGAACGATTAATAATTCCCAAACTTATTTAAGAATGTCGGAGAATGGAGCGCTTCTCATAAAAGGGTGAAGCATATTTTGCAATGCTTGGATGAAAGAAGCCGCATAAGCTTAATTGAAGGTTTGAGGAGAAGAGTTGGTAAGCAGGGCTATTTAAGAGCCTTAAGGGATGGACATGCTAAGCGTAGACCAAGACCATGTGGACTTACAGTTCATTCGGGAATCGGCTGCGACGCTTTATGTAAATACTGTTACATCCAAGACCTTGGATTCGAATTCACTAGGGTGAAGCCATATCACTTAACTGGAGACGAACTCGTCCTAGCGCTTCTTCTAAACAGGTTTTTTAAGCCGGGAAGGGAGGGAACTTTCCTAGCGTTTGGAAGCGTCACAGATCCATTACATCAAGCATGTATTGAAAGAACAATGGAGTATTTGGCGGCGATAGAGCGTTTTCTAGGAAACCCCTGTCAATTCTCAACCAAAAGAAGAGCTCCCGCGGATTTCATAGATTTCCTTAGGAAGCTTAAAGTTTCGGTGAGCCCATTAATAACGCTGGTCTCTTTAAAGATGGCTGAAGTTCTTGAGCCTAATGCTCCCCCACCATCCGAAAGACTTGATTTCATTAGAGAGTTAAGGAACGCGGGATTAAAGCCGATGCTTTTCCTAAGACCCCTTATTCCCGGAATAGTTGATAAGGAGATCGATAACATCCTTGATGAAGCTAAAAGTGCTGGCGCTGTTGGAGTGGTTGCAGGCGCCCTTAGAGTTTCCCCACTAATCCTCTCCAGAATGGAGAAGGCTGGAATAAACCTAGCTGAAATTAAAAGGAGGATAAAAAGAAGGGAAGGTAAATTTCTGCTAGTGGACTGTAACGACCTAAAGAAGAAGACGCATAAAATAGCTGAAGAGAAGGGGCTAATATTTTTTAACTCGGCTTGCTGCGCATCTGCATACACGGCTGGGGTTCTCTGCATGGGTAGATGTTGGGAGAAAAAGATCTGCACAAAATGCCCAAACAAGTGCTACGAGAAAATTAAGAAAACTGAATCAGCCTTCAAAGCCGCTTAGAAAGTTTAGGACACATTGTGGAAACGCTTTTCCATATCCGCCCTCAAGAACGGCAAACATTTTCTTACCAAGTTCAGCGATACTTCGCCCAATACCCATGTAGGATTCAACGCTCAAACCTAAACTGCAGACCGGATCATATTTATAGGTGTCAAAGCCCACTGAAACCGCTAGGAGATCGGGATTAAATTTTTCGATTTCCCCCAACGCTTTTTCCAAAGTATTCAAGTATTCTTGCTCGCCGACAGCGTGGAGAAAAGGATAGTTCAAACAGTTCTCCTCGGAGCGCCAACCCGTTCCGGGATAAATGCCGCATCTATGAAGCGAAACAAAAAGCACCCTCGGATTCTTGAAGAAAATTTCCTGCGTGCCATTACCATGATGACAGTCTATGTCAAGTATCGCAATCCTATCAACCTTTTGAAGAGCCTTCATGCATGCGATAGCAATATTGTTGAAGTAACAGAATCCAAGAGTTGGTGCGCCGAGAGCCCTTCCATTAACGCCAGCATGATGTCCAGGAGGTCTCATCAGAGAGAATGCGTTTTCACCATTTAGGGCTAGCTCCATGCTCTTTATCGCTGAACCAGCTGCTAACCTAGCGTACTCATATATACCCGGAAGATTAGGTGTATCAAGATCATGGAATACTTCACTCTTAATTTTTTCAACAAATTTCTTACTGTGAACTAGAAGCAGATCTTCCTCATCACATGGCTCAGCCTCAATAAAATGAAAGTTCATTTTCTTAAGCAACTTATACGTTCGATAGACTCTGTCAGGCGACTCTGGATGACCCGGCTTCCAATATTCAAGACATTTCTCTGAGAAAACAATATGCATATCTTCTACCTCTCTAATTAGATAAGAAACAAAATCAAAAATAATCTTTATGGAAACAATTTGAAAAGAGAATTTGAGGAGTAAATATGTACATAGGCGGTAAACCTGAAAAAGTTAGGGTATCTATAGGTTCAGCCATCGTTTTAGGCCTGGTTAAGGGTATGCTTGACGCTGAACCAACAACAATCTATCTGCTCACCTACATTAAAGGGAAATGTTCAGCTAACTGCGCTTTCTGTCCTCAAGCAAAAACCAGTAAGGCAAAAGCAAATATGCTTTCAAGAGTTGTATGGCCGGTTTTCAATTTAAAGGACGTTGTTAAAGGAATTAAAAAGGCGTTTGAGGATAAAAAAATAAAACGTGTGTGCATTCAAGCGCTAAATTATCCTAAGGTGCAAAATGACATAATTGGCATAGTTACTGAAATCCGTTCTGTATCTAAAGTTCCAATATCCGTCTCATGTCAGCCACTCAAGTGTGAAGATATGATTAAACTAGCTAAAGCTGGCGTCAATAGGGTCAGTATAGCTATAGACGCTGTCACAGAAGAAATCTTCTCTAGGATAAAGGGGGAAAAATCTGGCGGCCCATATAGA
>CAZWWD010000090.1:0-4498 GCA_964637155.1 uncultured Candidatus Bathyarchaeia archaeon | reverse complement strand
CTCTTAGGTGTTGACTATAGGACTATAAGGCATCATCTTGAAGTGCTGGAGAAGAACAAGATAATTACTTCAGCGGGAGACAAGTATGCCGTAACATATTTTCTTCATCCTGAGATGGAGGAGAACTATACAGTGTTTGAGGAGATTTGGAAGAAAATTGGAAAAAAGGAAAAAAGGGGGAAATGAAAAATGAGTGATGAGATGGAACGAAATAAAAGAATAGTAGTTATAATCTTAATTTTGGTAGCGGTAGCTCTCCTCGCAACTTTGCTTAGTATAATCGTTACAGGGATTTCGCTGGAACGTCAGATCAGGAGACGATGGGGTCTTACCGAAGCTCAAATGGAGAAAATTGCGAACTTAGTAGAGGAATATCGAAAGGGGAAGATCACTCTAGAAGATTTAAAGAAAGCTTTATGGTGGCAATTTAAGATTTGGGGGGTTGCGCCGCCTACACCTCTGGATATACTAGATATTCAGCTATTCTATACGGTTAGAGCTGTTATTTCCACGGTTAATATTGCACTTGTGTTGATATTGCTTTTCACATACCTCGATATATACTGGAAGACTAGAGCGGAATTCACAGCTGGGCTCGTGATATTTTCATTGGTGTTGCTTTTCTACACGATAACTTCAAACCCCTTCATACAGAGAATATTTGGTTTCAGAGCGTTTGGACTTGGACCATTCGCCATGCTACCAGACCTATTTGCGTTTATAGCTCTTCTAGTTCTTCTATACTTAAGTCTCAAGTGAGCGGAGAGCTCATATTCCAATTTTTTAATTAAATCTATATGAATTTCGACATGGCTCTTAAAAATCCTTTATAACCACATCTACACCTAAAGATCGGGAACAATAACTATAATAAATGCATCCGGAAATTCAGATTAAGCGTGAAGAATTAAGAATCCCTCTTGATAAAGCTCATATGGTAGTCTTCATTAAGATTATTTTATGGTGATCTATTTGGGTAGGCTAGTTAATGTGTCAGTAAAGGTTCCTGAGGAAATAAGAAAGCTGATGAAGAAGGTTAATGTAAACTGGAGTGAGTATCTTAGAGGAGTTATAGAAAATAGGGTTAGGTTAGAGATAGCTAGGGATGCAATGACGAAGCTAGATGAGATCCGTAAGAGAGCTAGAAAGGTGTCTACTGAGGAGATCGTGAAATGGTTGAGGGAGGACAGAGAGAAAAGCTTAGAGTAGTCGTTGACGCCAGCGTAATTGCTAAGTGGTTCATCCCTGGGGAGCCCTGGGAGGCAGAAGCTAGGGTTCTTGGGGAAAGGATAGTGACCGGGGAGGTTGAGGCATATGCGCCTTCACTTCTTCTCTATGAAGTGGCATCTATTATGTTGAAAGCGGCACACAGGAGCATATTAAGATTAGATGATGGAATTAAAGCCCTAGAAGCGTTGGGGCAGATAGGTCTAAAAATTCAGGAAAACAGTTGGAGTGATCTGACGGAAATTCTGAAAATTGCTACGACAACAAGACTGACCGTTTACGACTCAACTTACCTTCACCTTGCAAAGAAACTTAATGCTAAACTCATTACAGCTGACATGGAACTAAAACAAAGAGGAGAGAAGATAACGGAAATACTTCTCATCAAAGACCTAAAACCCTAACGTGAATTAAAAATAAAAAATCTTCTTTCTCCAGATGCTACCGGAATTACTTGTAATTGGTAAAAACTAGGAATAAATTCTGATACAATTCTGAAAAACTCTTTTATAATTAGCTCACAATTCGAGTAGTCGGTGAAATGTATGAATAAAACAGTATTGTTGGGGATTTTAGGCTTAGCTGTGTTCAGCGCCGTACTTATTCCAGTGTACGCATGCTTCAGCGGTTTCGCGTCTCACCCATGGACAGAAGAGGAACAATGGACTGGACGAAAGAAAATTATGATGTTAACGGAGCCAGAAGAGGCGCCATGCTTCAGTGACCTCCGGAGGTTTGCTTGGGGATTTCGGCATAGCTGGAGGCAGAGACTAATAAACAGATGGGGCAGAGGCATCGGGATCCCTAAGCTAGAGTTAAGCGAGGGATTCAAAGAGAGAGTTATAGAAATAGCGGAAAGTGACGGGGACGTGCAGAACCTTCTTAATGAGGGCTATAATATTACAGCGATTAAGCCAATACATGTAAAAATGACTGTTCAAGAGGACGGGCAGGTGCTTGCGGAGGTTGACAGGGTTCTTCTGATACTAACTAAGGACAAATATAACAGAGCGATTGTGGTGATTGACTTTGAAGCTGAGGAAGTTATAAAGATAATCATTGTGAATGTTACGATGATAAATAAAACTGAGTCGCCATAAGATTTCCCCCTTTTCCTTCTTTTTATGGATGCTGAGGAAGAATTAGTGAAAATGGCGATAATTCTATAAGAGAAAATAAATTTGATAAGTAATGTTAGAACCCGCTTTTTATTAGCTGTTCATCCGTTGACGGTTTCATGAACTCTCTTAGTAGTATGGTGGCGTAGGTTCCCTTATGTAGCGTGAAAACAAATTTAACAGACTTTCTAGAGGAGTCATTTTCATCCTCTATAATAGATATTTTAGGATCAATTATATTTGCTAATGCCGGTCTCAGACCGCCTAAGATATTAACCTTAATCTTCCGGGGATTCCTGAAATCCTCCCTAGATATTCCCTCCTTTTCCAAAATTTCCCTTTCAATCTCCCCCTGTAGACCTTCAGATGGAGATTGCTTCAGTCCTATCAGAGGCATTGCTAAAGCGGCTTTTCCCTTTCGGATTTCCTCGTTAAGATGATGAAGATTACTTGCTTCAGCCCTCACAAATTTTCTCGTCGGCAACCCAAGGCTGTCCAATTTCACTAGGTAGTCTCCGGCTAACGCTTCAGTTAGAGGCAATTTACGCTTTATTCTTTCGCTCAGAAACCTGTTAAAGAGATACGATTGGTAGGCTTGCACAAATAGCCTACGTAGGTTTATTGGAATCTTATGTAGGGCGCCTATAAAGTCGTTTGGGCTTCTTGATAGATGAGTGAGAATAAGTCTCTCATAAACTAGGCTTCTTGGGAGGCTTCTTAGAGCTGCTTTAAAGTTCATAGTTTCGCTTAATTCTTTTCTTGCTTTTCGCGCTCTCTCGCTTTCAAAGGGGCTTTCGTAGAATAGGAATGTTAGAACGGCCTTCCTGAAGTCTCCCTTAATTATGTGTTTTCCAACTATGTGGGTTATTGGCCTGATGGTTCCGAATCTTTGATGCCCAAAAAAGTTAGGTATTCCGCCGAAATCCGCTAGTTCGCCGCTAATTTTTTTGATTCTCCTCCGTAAGGTTGCTTCTTTAAGCTTTATGGATCTAACCCTTATTGTAAACTTGTTTCCGAAAAGTTTTTCAGGCGTTATCTCTTCATTTGAAAAGCCAAGCGGCTTAATGAATAAATTCTTAATGCTGATTTCTTTAATTTTGCTGAGCGGCACGCCGCCTACGCTTATGTATTGGGCTGTTAGCGCATCCGCATCTTTTATTCCAGCAAAGCCTATTCTATCAGCGCTCACGCCTATCGATTTCGCTAGCTCCTCAATAGCTAGGAGGGTGTCCCAGCCTCTCTTAACTAAAACACATATGAGATAGCGCCCATGCTTAGTAAGTGAACTCAACTGATTATTTTCTAGTTTTACAGAAGCCCTAGATCCGTTGGTTAGGATCTCTTCAACGATGAAGTCCTCTGGGGAACATTTGATGGCGCCTCCTATGCCATGGGATTTTGAGGCATAAACCTCTATACCGAGGTGTGCTTCTATGTTTGGAACATTAAACATTAGGCTTTAACCTCAATAGAGCGGTAGGCTACCAGTAACCTTATCTATGAGATTTGATGGAGCCGGCCCTATACCTAGAGCCGTTATAGTACCGGGTTCGAGCTCAGTTAATCCCATATCCGATATTAAAGCGGTTGGAAGCCCCAGGTCCTTGGCTTTCTTCTCTAGGTTTAGGAGCTCATCTTTAGAGCTTGTTTTGAGCACCACCTTTCTCTGACCGCTTTCAAACCACTCTTTCCACCAGCGGGGATGATTTCTTCTCGCCTTTTCAGCTGCTAATACAGCAGCGTGGCTCGCTTGGGCGGCTGCTTTTCCGGGACTCATTTTCAGATCTGCCCGCAATATGATAACTTGCTTAAACTTGAAGATCGAAGCAGACTCCATATAGGCTGACCACTTCTTTTACAATAGAAATTTTGCCTTTTTCTCATTCAATTTAACTTAAAGTTTTTGCGTCATTTAAACATTAAATTAAGGAACTTGATGTTTAGGCTCTACTTTTAATGGTAATTATGAATGGTATCATAAGGAGAAACGGTATTAAGGCTACGAAAAATGGTAGAAAGTAATTGGGTTTTGAAATAGTCCACATTAGACTTCCAGCAACTGGCCCTATTATTGATCCTATGCTATAGGCTGCGGAAGTTAATCCATAACCCTTTCCAAGCTTCTCAGTCTCTATTAGATCTGCTATCCAAGC
>CAZWWD010000089.1:0-4557 GCA_964637155.1 uncultured Candidatus Bathyarchaeia archaeon | reverse complement strand
TATAGAAGGTGTATATGCAGCTTCCTAGGCCTTCCGCCGTGGCCGCCAAAAGCATATTTTCAATAGCTGCCCAGACAGAGCCCAAAATAAGTTCGTGACGCATTCTTTTTGGAAGCTCGTAGCAGACGGCTATTAGAACTGGAATTTTAGCCATCGCAGACTTGTCCCATGAGCCGCCTCTAGCCGCTAGATAACGTGCGATTTCGGGTGGAAGTTCCTCCCAATGTTTCCGGCTGTACTCTGTGCAGACCTCAGCTATTTTCCGCTTTATATCAGCTTTTGTGATGATTATGAAACGCCAAGGCTGAGTGTTTCCGGCAGAAGGAGCCCAGCGGGCAGCCTCCAAAATCCTATTTAAAACTTCCTCTGACACTGGTTCTTCCCTAAATTTTCTAATACTTCTCCTTTTAAAGACAGCCTCGTAAAACTCCGTAATAACACCTCCTAGAGGAATGATAATTTCACATCAGCAATCTTTCTTATGTGTACTGATGTTTTACCAGCTTAACTGACTCCATTTAATAATGTTTCTCTTTTTATTTTAAGTGAAAACTCGAGCTCCTCCCTTTAAGAAGCTTATTCTTTTGGTTTAAAGTTAAAATTCCTCGCGAACAAACAAACTTTCTTCTGTTTCCTTCAATGAAAGCTTATAAATAATTCGCTTTAAATTATCTGAGAGTTGAGGTGGAGAATTTTTGATTAAAAGCCAACTATTTAAAAGTCCGCCATCAGAATTTAGAGGCATACCCTTCTGGTCGATAAACGACAAACTTGATCCGATTGAGATCACGCGTCAAATCGCTTTATTGGATGAGGGAGGTTACGGGGGCGTATTCTTTCATGCCAGAGAAGGATTGGCTACACCATTTCTAGGCGAGGAATGGTTTGAGGCGTTTAAGTCGGCTGTGAAAGAATCTAAAAAGCGCGGCATGTATGTATGGATATATGACGAGCTATGGTGGCCTTCAGGTTTCGCTGGCGGAATGATTCCCGCTTTAGGCCCAAAGTATAGGGCTAAGGCTCTAATGATGATAGCCAGCGAAAGAGCTTTTGGCGGTGAAGAGATCATAGCAAATTTCAAATGTAAATTGAATAGTAAAGGGATACCCTGCGAATATGAGATTGCTGAACCTGATGAGGAAGGAGGAGACTATATATATTTATCATTCGCAACTTATGTTGCTTCATTAGGAGAAACATGGTTTAACGGCTTTAGCTACGTTGATCTACTTGATCCAGAAGTAGTTAAAAAGTTTCTGGAAGTCGCCTACGCCCCCTATGTAGATCGCTTTAAAGATGAAATTGGGAATGGTGTACCGGGAGTTTTCACCGATGAACCTAACATCTCAAGTAGCAGAAGGAGGATCTCTAGACTTTTTGGAAGTCAAGAACCAATTCCGCCTAGAGGACCAAGGTTTCTTCCGTTTTTCATACCTTGGACTGATAAATTGATTAAGAAATTCAAGGAAATTAACGGCTACAATATTGTGGATAAGCTGCCCGAACTCTTTTTCGATGTCGGAAATTACATGAAGACTCGCTATGACTTCTGGAAAACAATAACTCTATTGTTTTTGGAAGCTTTCTCCAAGCAAATATATGAATGGTGTGACAAACGAGGGCTAAAATTCACCGGACATTATTTAGCTGAGGATAAGCTTCTCAGCCAGCTGATATGTGGAGGCTCAGTAATGCCTCACTACGAATATCAGCATGTTCCCGGAATAGACCATTTAGGCATGAACATCTGGAATACACTGCTTACAGCCAAGCAAGTGTCGAGCGTCGCCAATCAACTTGGAAAAGAAAGAATTCTATGTGAAACCTACGGATGCACAGGCAATTACCCGTCATTTGCTGATAGAAAGTGGATTGGAGACTGGCTTTACGTTATGGGAGTTAACCTATTAAATCATCACTTAGTTCCCTATTCAATGCGCGGTAGAAGAAAGAGGGATTATGGACTTAATTTTCATTGGAGCCAGCCATGGTGGAAATACAATAAGATCATAGAAGATTATTTCGCAAGGCTAAGTTACATGCTTTCTAAGGGGAAGCGCATAGTTAATGTGCTAGTTATTCATCCAATAGCTAGTGCATGGGCAACATACTCGCCTCTAAATCCATCGAAGGTTGCGGAACTGGATGATTATCTCACAAGATTGATGAAAGCGCTGCTTTCAGCACACGTAGATTTTGATTTCGGCGATGAAATACTGATGGAAAAATATGGTAAAGTGGAAAATGGAAAACTTCATGTCGGCAAAATGCTTTATGACGCCGTCATAATTCCCCCTAGCATAACGCTAGCAAAGAGCACTATTAAACTACTGAAAGCCTTTGTGGATTCCGGTGGAAAAATAGTAGCTGTAGCCCCTACACCGTATCTAGTGGATGGAGAACCCAGCAACTTGATTAAGGAGGTATTGAATAAAGCTAAAATCATAAACAGGATTGACTTAGCAACCGTTAAAGCTGCTCTCAAAGATATTTCAAAGCCTCTCAGAATAGAGGGAGATGAAGAAGGAGACATACTTTATCATTTAAGAGAAGACAAAGAAAGTAACGCACTAATCCTCTTCTTAGCTAATATCAGCAGGAAACATGCACACAATATCACTCTAAAATTAAACGGATCTTTTAAGATTGAAATTTGGGATCCAATCAGCGGAGAACAAAAACCTTACTTTTCTGAAGTTAAAGACGGAAAATCAATCTGGAGCATTAGGTTAGAACCGATAGGGTCAGCCCTATTTGTTTTGAGGAAAGGAGTCCCAGAGATTAAGGTTTCATCGAAGAAAAGAATTAGCGTTTGCGAGATCCCCATTACAGGCTTATGGACTATTAAAAGGCTAAATTTGAATGTGCTAGTTCTAGACTACTGCAGATATCGGGTTAGGGGCGCCTGGAGCGATCTTATGCCAGTTTGGAAGGTTCATGATGCCATCGTTCAGAATGGATTAGGCACGAAATTCTCATTGAGATTTGAGTTTGAATCCGAGATAGAATTCAAGGGTAAAGAAGCATATCTGGTAATTGAAAATCCGGAGCGCTTCAGAATTTACGTGAATGGCGTTGAGGTTAAGTCTAAAACGGAAAAATACTGGATTGACTGGAACTTCCCGATGATTGACGTCTCTCAAGTATTGGGTAAGGGATTGAATGTTATAGAGTTGAATGGCGTCGTAGATACGGAACCTGAGTTAGAGAACATATATCTACTCGGAGACTTCGCAGCTAAAGCTAGCGCTAGAGGAAACTGCAAGTTAATAGAGGAGTCTAATTCCATCGAGCTTGGAGACCTATGCCAGATAGGATATCCGTTTTATGTGGGAGAAATAGAATTGAGTAAAAAAGTTAATATTAACGCGTCCAAAAACACCAGAGTTTTTCTACATTTAGAGGAACTTAATTCATCACTAGCTGTAGTTTATGTGAATGGTGTCGAAGCTGGTAAAGTAATATTACCGCCTTACAAGGTGGAAATCACAAATACTTTAAAGCCTGGTGAAAATGAAATAAAAATACTTTTGGTGGGAACCTTAAGAAACGCTTTAGGTCCACTTCACTATAAAGGTGGGGATCCGCCATTCATAAGTCCAGAAACCTTTAGAGATATGAAAAACTGGACTGACGAGTATGTTTTAAGGCCATTTGGAGTAAAATGCGCTAAAATCTTTATGTTCAAGCAAACTTAACAATCTTAGAGGAGGAGAGGGATCTAATTGACGCGTGATTGGAGTTCTCTATATAAGAGGCTTAGGGGAGGCTTTTTTCTTTCCTCCATGGCTTGCGTAACTGATGGAACTTTCTGCGCTCAAAGGGGTTCTGGATGCGCCATGGTTCAGTTGGGCGCTTACCTAGCGGAGCCGCCAGCTTACAGTCTTAAAGTTCATAAGATTCCAGTATTACCAGCAGATAAGGACTCTTGCATAAGCTTTCTAAAGAATGAATTTTTAAAGGTGAGGGAGGCATTAGGCAACAAAGTTGTCATATGCATGAACTTAGCGACCATTAAGCTTGAGTGGGGTTTAGAGGCTGCCGAATTCTTCTATGAGGCGGGAGGCGACATAGTAGAATGGAACTTTCATGGAACCTATGAACCATATTATAAGCAAGGAAAACTTAAAGCTATGGTATATCCCGAAAATAGAGATGAACTCTTTAAGTGGCTGAATGCTCTCGGAGATGTAGAAAAACCGATCATAGTAAAGTTTAGGGCTGGAGCAATACCAGACTATACTCCAATAATGGATTTTATAAAGAACTTGGATCTCTTCGGCGTACACTTTAACATTAGAGGCGAAAATCTAGAACCTGACTACAAATTTATAGGGAATATACGAAAGAAGTATCCTGAAATCTTCCTTTTGGCTAGCGGATATTTATGGAAGCCGGAAGCCGTAAAAAGAGTCTTTGATATAGGCGTGGACATGGTTGGTGTAGCTGAACCCACAATAAAGGATTCAAAGTTCATAGAAAATTTAAAGGAAAAGTTTGAGAGACTTTAGAATTCGTTAAAATAACAACAAACTAATGTATTAGCATCACATCTTT
>CAZWWD010000088.1:0-4582 GCA_964637155.1 uncultured Candidatus Bathyarchaeia archaeon | reverse complement strand
GTGGAGAAAAATTAAAATTAACGTTGCTCGATTAATTTGGCAAATCACCAATAGTAAAGAGAAATTTATCGGAGGTATCTCGTTGTATCCAAGAGAATACTTCGATATGGTGTTCGCCGCTTTCATGTTGCTCATGAGTATGAGTCTGTCAGCAGCCTTCCTCCCAATTTTCGCCCGAGAATTGGATCGCTCCGGGCTTCTAGTTGGATTAGTCTCCTCCGCATGGTTCCTATCAAGAATCTTCACCGAAATACCGTCAGGGGTGATAGCGGATCGCTTCGGCCGTTATAAGCTTATGGTGAGCGGTCTCGCTCTTTCAGTTTTTGGAGCTTTTCTCTGCTCAATGGCGAGCATAATATATGTTCTGATTCTAGGTAGAGCTCTTTGGGGTTTAGGAACCGCCCTCTTTTTTATAACCAGCTCCACCATTCTATTTGACCTATTTAAATCAAGTAAACGGGGACGAGCATTGGGAACCTATCAGGGAATTGAATTTATTGGAAGCTTTCTTGGAGCTCCGCTTGGCGGTTACCTAGCGATAATCCTAGATTACAGGCAAGTTTTTCTTGTATCGACAATTCTTATATTCTGTTCTTTCATCATTGTGCTTCTGTCAAAAGGTATAAAACGAAAAGATGTGAAAAATATTGGCGAATCCCCTCTCTCTTCCTTCAAAAAATGTTTACCCAGTTTAAAAAGATGGAACCTAACTATAGTCTATATAAACTCTTTCTTTAGAACATTTATAATGGTCGGGATTTCCAGCACAATTCTCCCCCTATATTTAAATCTTCAACTTGGAATAGGCGTCGATCTCATAGGGTTAATCGTTAGTATGAGAACGATAGGTGTGATTATTGCAACTGTCGTGTCAGGTTACATATCGGACAAAATCGGTAGAAAGCCGATGATAATGCTGGGCTTTCTCCTGCAATCCTGCTGCTTATATGCCTATACACTATTCTATACCTTTGATGCCTTCTTTGCTCTAGGGTTAGCTGAAGGCTTTAGCAGAGGCATGATTCTAACATCACTTTTAGTTCTTCTATCAGAGGTTTCCCCTCCAGAATATAGGGGTGGAGCCATCGGAATATACAGAACCTTCATGGATTTAGGCGGTTTTACGGGTCCCATATTATTTATGGTAGTATACGATCTGTTGGGTTCTCATCCCACATTTATTCTGGCAACAGTGACTCTCCTGCTGAATGCTGCATTAATAGCGTCTGTAAGGGAACAAAGAAACTCAAAATAAATTAATGCTGTTGGCATTATCCTTTTTAGCGCCAATTTCATTGATGCCAAGAATCAGAAGTTTTATCTGGCAATAAATGTTACTCAGACAAAACTTAAATATTGCCTCAAAAACTTTCCAAATTATGAAAATTATTTTCATAGTTATAGATACTCTCCGGGCTGATCACCTCAGCTGCTATGGCTATAATAAAAATACCTCGCCAAATATAGATAAGATGGCAAGCAATGGTGTAATTTTTGAAAGCGCATATGCCTCTGACGTTCCCACCCAACCGTCTTTTACGGCTATGTTCACGGGGCAGAGAGGTGTTAAAACGGGCATAGTATCCCATAGCCCCACAGAAGATCTATCCATTAATATACCCTACTTATCGGAGATCCTAGCTAATGAAGGATACGTAACCGCCGCCGTAAGCACGCTCTATATGATGAGACGCTGGTTTGCTAGAGGTTTTCATTATTATATGAATCCCTTCGCTGGTAAACCGAGAGATCTCCTCCAGCAGGTTGATGCCGATGACATAAACCGTATGGCTATCTCGTGGATAAAGCAGAATTTCAATAAAGACTTCTTTATATTCATACACTATTGGGATCCTCACTCACTCTATATTCCGCCAAAACCCTACCGAAACCTATTCTACGAAGGGGCGGATCCCACGGATCCTGAAAACCATAGCTTAGATAACCTTAAAAAGAGCATTCTGTGGCCCTTTCACAAGAGGCATCTGGATAGAATACAGGAAGCCAACAACCTTCAGAATGAGATAACTGATATAGAATTTGTTAAGGCTCAGTATGATGGTGAAATCCGATATGTCGACGACAAAGTGGGGGAACTCTTCCAAATTTTAGTGGACTTAGGCATAACGGATGAATCTCTCCTGATAATAACGTCAGATCACGGTGAAAGTTTAGGTGAGCATGAAGAATATTTCGATCACTGCACAGTCTATGAGCCTATAATAAGAGTGCCACTAATCTTGTTGCATCCAAGCCTCCCCAAGGGAAAAAGAGTAAAAAATCTAGTTCAAAACATAGATATTCCTTATACCATTCTTAAATCAGCAAATATACAGGTGCCTGAAGACTTTGAAGGGAGAAACTTGCTGTCTGTAGCTAACGGGAAGAATGAAGGTTACACTGAAGTGTATTCTAATCAGGGACTTTGGTCGGCTAAAAGGGCGATAATAACTAGGGATGGATGGAAGCTCATAAAAACCTTGGATCCAGGTTTCTGGGAAAGCCCCTCCATAGAGCTCTACAACCTCAGAAATGATCCAAGTGAAACTGAAAACCTAGCCCAAGAAAAAGAAGACCTCGTAAATGAGCTAGAGCTGAAGATGCTAAAATGGCTTGAAAGAGAATTAGGAGGTAAACCTGATCCTTTGAGGTTAATAGTTTCGGCTGGGCTTCCCTCTAGGGAATGGGTTACGAAAGCGCGGGAAGAGTTCTTTGGAATGAAAGGTAAATATGAAGAAATAAGAATGAAGATGGGCTTCTAATCAAAAAGAATTTTTCTAGATAAAACAATGTTTATACGATTAATGAATGACTTCAGACTTCAACATTAGTAGCTACCGTTGATAGTGAATGAGTCATGTTCTACCATATATTATTAACAACCAAATGTGATCTGAAATGCAAATATTGCTATGAAAAATCATTAAAGGATATGGATACGGATTTTGGCTCTTTCAAAGTAGATTATGCCGTTCCAAGCAGAATAAGCTATGACATACAAACCCTAAAAAAGTTTATTGAAAAGGATCCAGATGCTGGCGTAATCTTTTACGGTGGTGAACCACTACTATGCATTGATGAAATCGAGGAAATAATGGATTTGATAAGAGCAAAATATTTCATCATTCAAACCAATGGGCTTCACTTGCATAAGATTAAGCGAGCGTATCTGGAAAGGTTTTCCACAATATTCGTTTCCATAGATGGAGATGAAAAATTAACAGATTATTATCGTGGAAAAGGGGTTTACAGAAAAGTTATTGAAAACTTAAAAGATATCCGAAAAAGAGGTTTCAAAGGCGAAATTATCGCCCGGATGACGGTTATGGAGGAAACAGACATCTACAGGCAAGTTTTATGGCTATTAAACAACCCAGACTACCAGTTTTCTTCAGTTCATTGGCAGATCGACGCTGGTTTTTGGCGGAGCGATATACCAGAGAGACTAGGTAAATTCAGAGAATGGGTTGAAAAAACCTATAATCCGGGCGTTCGTAGATTAATTAGATTTTGGATTAAACAAATGGAGAATACGGGCAAAGTCTTGAGAATATACCCCTTCTTGGCGGTAATGGATTCTCTTTTAAAAGGCGAAAAAAGCTTGTTACGTTGTGGATCAGGCTGGGCGAACTATAGCATACAAACGGACGGTCATATAATACCTTGCCCAATAATGAGTGGTATGAGGGATTTCTATCTGGGGCACATAAATGGTGCACATCCATTAAAGCTTAAGAAAATTTATGTTAGAGAGCCGTGCGTAAGCTGCGACATTTACCATGAATGTGGAGGAAGATGCCTATACGCGAATCTAACTAAACGCTGGCCTGATGAAGCATATAGCCTAGTTTGTGAAACCGTTAAAAATTTAATTAGCTCATTAAAATTGTGGCTGCCAAAAGTTAAAAATCTAATTTTAAGAGGCAAAGTAAGTCGAAATGACTTCAAATATGTAAAATATAACGGTTGCGAGGTGATCCCATAAGAACTATTCATGGTACACACCAACCAAAAGTTAATGTATTTCTATAATTTGATTAATTCCCTAAAAATCGCTCTAATTAGAAATAAAAGCTTATAAACCCCGCCTCGATTATCCCACTTAGGTGAGGTTTATGGCAGAAGAAGCAGCGCCTGAAGAAGGCGGCAGAGAAGGAGAGGAGGAAATTAAAGAATTCGGTTTAAAGATGTACTCTGAATCTGTTAGGGCGTTAAGACAAGTGGGCACAAGGGTTTTCCTATCGATAGGCGCGGCGATTCTTATATGGCTCTTTGGAGAATTAATCTTCCTGCCGATCGCTAAGGGAATGACCCAACAGTTCTTCGGCTATCCAGTTCACTCAATAATCAGCTTTATCATCGCTGTGGCCCTAGCAATAATAATTTTCTCAGTTTTCGTGGATATCCGCCGTCTCACGGGAAGCTTAGCTGGAATATTGGCCTATCAATTTGGAAAAGCAAGCAGAGAAGCCGATATCGAAGCATACAACAATTATAGAGCGGTGCTAGATGGCATAATATACGTCATTGTGGTTTCTTTGGTTTATCTACTGTTTGCACGCTACTTGGCGGAGATACATCC
>CAZWWD010000087.1:0-4683 GCA_964637155.1 uncultured Candidatus Bathyarchaeia archaeon | reverse complement strand
TTAACTCCTAAATGCCGGAGGTAACTTGAATTTCTTCTTTACGTCCTCTATTCTTTCACCCAGCACTTCTATCTCGTCTAGGCTAGCTGTCCCCAACCCTCTCTCCTCGGCGAGCTCCAGATACTTTACTCTTTCAGGATTTATGCCCATAACCGCTGCTGCCACCGCGTCGACAGCAACCATGTCTGCTCCTGCAATTATGAGATCCATTTGAACCGGTGACCCATGAACTTCATCTTCCTCCGAGCCTATCAGTCCATCCACAATGTTAAGTTTCACCTTATCCTTAAACAAGGTGGCTAAATCAACTATCTTCTCATTTATCTGATCATGCATTATGCTTTTTGGAAGTATCAAACCCATCAAATTCTTCATGGATAATGTTACTAAGGCTATGTGATGCACCTTAAGTTTCGGAACATTTATTATGCATGTGCTTTTAAGAGCGGTTTCAGCCACGCCTACCTCATTTAGTGCTAAGGGCTCCTTCACCTTAAGGTTGACCCTGAAGTCATTGTTTAAGTTAACAAGCTCAACGTTATGTTTCCTAATTACCTCCCTTATGCCGACTACATCGAACGCTCTTTCAGTGTCTCCCGCTCCGCCTTCGCCTACGACGATCCCGCTTGCCCCTAGATTCTTTAGGAACATTATTAGGCCGTCAATAACGCGGGGGTCGGTTGTAACCCCTGTGGAGGGATGTTTGGCGACAACATAGTTTGGCTTAATAAGTATCTTATCCTCTTTGTTCACCAATTTTTCGGCTTCAATCAATTTTAGGGCTTTATTTAGCGCTTCATAGGGGTCTTTGGCTTTGGCTATTGCCACCCTAGTCTTCTTCATAACCTATCAACCCGGACATTAACTGAAATCTACTAATTAAAGCGCGTAACTTAACTGTTTTGGATGAAAAGAAGAAAGCGGAAAATCTCTGCGAAGTGACCGGGAAACCATATTCCAATTAGGATGAGCCTATTATCCGGTTTATTATTACTTCTGGGCGAAACGGCTCCAAATCATCGTATTTTTGGCCTACACCCAAAAACAAAATCGGCTTCTTTGTTACATAGGCTATTGATATAGCTGCTCCGCCCTTCGCGTCAGCATCCATCTTTGTCAATATTGAACCGCTTATGTTAATGTATTTGCTGAATTCCTCCGCTTGATATACTGCGTCATTACCAGCTAATGCGTCCCCAACAAATATTGTTAGATCCGGCTGAACAACCCGGATTATCTTCTCCATTTCAGCCATAAGATTCTTATTTGTCTGCATCCTTCCAGCTGTGTCGATTAAAACAACATTTATTCCTCTTGCCCTTGCATATTGTACGGCGTCGTAGGCTACTGCAGCCGCGTCTGAGCCGTATTCATGCTTAATCATGTAAACTCCGAGGTTTTTGGCGTGCTGCTCAAGCTGCTCTATTGAACCAGCCCTAAAGGTGTCGCTGCAGGCCAATGTGACTGAAAATCCTTTTTTAAGCAGTAAATTCGCTATCTTCGCTATTGTAGTTGTTTTTCCAGTTCCGTTTATCCCCACAAAGACTATCACACAAGGTTCTTTTGTTTCTCTCTTCTTTTTAACAAATTCGATTAGATCAACCTTTTCTGGAGGCTCAAGAACTTCAAGAAGGGTTTCCTTGAGCTTTTCCCTCACTATTTTACGTTTGTCCTCTAACCTGCCAACTTTTAGTCCAACAAGCTTCCTTTCGATCTCATCGCATATGTGTTCCGCAACAACTAATGCAACATCGTTCTCTAGGAGCGTTAACTTAAATTCCTCAAGAATTTCATGAAGGTTTTCTGGCCTAAGCTCTATGGTTGAAACCTTATCTATAAGGCCGCTTAAAGCCTCACGTAGTTTCTCAAACATTTCTTATTCTCTCTTTTTATCTCCCAAGCCTATTTTCTGAGTGTGGCAGCCAATTCCTGAAGCCTATTTTGTCCTTCCTGCAATCTGATTAGAACTTGGTTTAGCTGCTGTTCTAAAGCTGTTTTAGTCTTGTTTAATTCGGCTATGCGGACTGCTATGTCCTCTTTAGCGTCCTTTATTGTTTTTTCGATGGCTATCCCCGCCCCCACTCCATAAACAATCTTATCGGTTTCTTCAAGCCTAGCTTTAACGTAGGAGCCTCCGCCTATTGGAACAAAAATTAAGTTTGACTCCTTTTTTTCAATTCCCTCAAGTGACATGTTAGCTAAATTGAGTTCTGTGAGAGCAGCATTAACAAAATTTATTCTCGCCTGTAAATATTCAGCTGTGGTTTCCAATATCCTAAGTTCAGCCATGAGTCTTCTAATTTCATCTTCAGTGGTTGTAGACATGAATAAGCCACCTTTTTTAAGGGAAAATAAAGAATTTTTTCATATTTAAATAAGTTTAGCGCTTTTTTCCTCTTCAGGCTGCACTTCCTCAACGCCTATAATTTTTATGTGAAACCGTTTAACCCTATGCTTGCTACCAAAAGTTTTGTATATTTCCTCGATTGCATGCTCCGGCTTTAAAGCCCTCATCTCCTTTTTAAATACCGTCTTAAAGTTTGGTTTATCTATTTTCCCAATTATCCTGTAAACTTTAACCTCGCTCATCTTTCTCAGCCACCTTTAAAGCTTGACTTATCATGAAGATTTCCGGACCAGTCGTTAATGAACCTGCAACCGCAACACTACTATTCCCTATTAAACCTGTAGCTATATAGGGGATTCCACAGTTTACTGTTCCAACATTAACTGGAATTTTCAGAATCTCCCCTAAAAGTTTTTCTTCTTCAGGTTTAATCATGGGGTGCGCTAAAACCCCTTTGTTTGTTGCGACCGCGAGGGAACCCACGTAGGGTAACCCAGCTATTTCACCCGGCACAGCCTCAACATCTAACGTATCCGATATAACCTTTATTTCGCTCTTTTTAAGTCTCGGATCCACTACTGCGCCTTTATCATTTGCTAGAATCAGATTTCCGAAAGCTGTTCTTCTACTGTTTTCCATCACAGCTATATTTACATCCTCTATTGTCTTTAGTGTTTCCAGCTCTTCATCCCAAACTGTGTGCGGTAAAATTATACCGTGGGAATTAGCGCATATTAATGAGCCTATGAGTACTGATCCACCTACATTTGTTCTTACAATTTTTATTTTAAACCATTTTTCAAGCTTTTTTACTGAGGATTCTGGGAGCTGATTTGGTACTATAACAAACTTGTCTGTTGCACGCATAAATACGCCTATACTTGCGCTGCCAAATGCATCTAGAAGGAACAGCGCCATAACTATTCTCCTTCAGCCAAATAAACTCTTACCAGCCCCTCCCTATTCTTCGTTACTCTAACCCTTATCCTACGTGGTGGCTTCTCGATGCCTCTACTCCATATTTTCTCATTCACTTCATTTGAAATAACTATTGAGTCCTCGTCATCAGCTTTCATATGTCTCTTAATAAATGCTCTAAGTATACGTATTGCCCTAGGCGCTCGCTTAGTTACAGGAGCAATCCGCGCTCTGCCAAGTGGAACCGTATATATTCGCTCCTCCACAACTTCCTCTTCAACTTCAGCCTCTTTAATCTCTTTAGTCTCCTCAGCTTCTTCGGTTTCCTCTTCTCTCTCTTCAGCTTCTTCTTTCTCGTCGTTCTTTTCGCTCATTCCCTGTCACCTAGGCTTTTATCTTGGTTCTTCTCCAATGTCTTTTAGGTATCCTAGTGATTTTACCAAGAGTTTTTGCAATAACCCAAGAGGGTACAGGTCTATTCTTTTTGCCAGCGCTTATCAACCTAAGCTTTTTCGCTAACGGTTTATGCCTAGCCATCTTTTCATATCCTCCTTATACGAATTTCCCTTTTACTCATCTGAAGCCTCCTTAAAATCTCTTTCAGTTGCTCATCATCTATGGGTATTCTTATTCTTCCCTGCTGTGCAATTTGAATTAGCTGTGTTTCCAGCTGCGACGCAAACTCCGGTTTAATCATCTTTAGATTTGCAAGCCTCTGTCTAGCTTTGAGCGTAAGTATCCTCCGAAGTAAAGCCTGCTTCTGAAGTTCAAGCCTCCTCTGGGCTTCAGCAGCTTCCCGCTCTTGTTGTAGTCTCTGCTGTAACTCCATAAGTTTCCGCCTTCGTATTGCCTCAAGCTCCTCATCATTTATGCTCATACCGCCTTTCTTCCCCCTCTGCTGAGTTAAGTCTAATTTCAATATTTGCTTAGGGCTGGATTAGTTTTTTCAAGCTGCTTTTTGATGTCTGCTGATAGAGAGTCTAGTAGGCTTCTTCCCTGAGGTGTTACCACTCTGCCCCTACCCTTTATTGTTTGTATAAGTCCAGCTTTCTCTAATTGTTGAAGGGCCTTCCTAATTATCGCCCCGCTGCCCTTCCTGGCATGCTCAGGCCTTGTACCCCTATCTTTTCTCCCACCATATTCTGAGCGTAAGTGCTCTACACCTATTGGCCCTCTAATATAGACTTTTCTGAGTAGTGATGCGCACCGAATGTACCACCAATCTGGGTTCTGCGGCGCCCTTTCTGCATGTACGCCTGTTTTCACGTAGGGCGCCCACTCAGGAGGCTTAACTTCATCTATGTTATCCTTTAAATATTTAGCTAATCGCTCTATTAAGATTGACGGAGGGACATCATATGGTGTCGGCAACGCTATTCATTCCCCACTAATCTTTAAGGTTTCCTTTCACTATTCTA
>CAZWWD010000086.1:0-4685 GCA_964637155.1 uncultured Candidatus Bathyarchaeia archaeon | reverse complement strand
ATGAAAACCAGAGTTTCTAGACTGAAAACCTTGTTTAAGCTGATCTCCACATAGACTCCCATGAATCTGCCAATTGAAGGCCCTAGGAATCCCCAAGCAAAGCATAGGATGGCTAGTATACTAGATGCGAAAAGCATTGTTTTAGGCGGCTCATGTAAATGAGTTTTCTTCACACGCTCTGAAGGCTCAAGTAGAAAGGTCAATATAATGAAACGGAGTGTATAAGCGAATGTTATAGCCGTAGATGCATAAATTGTTAGTACAAGTATGAAATCGCCGGTTGACCATAGACTACTTATAATTAAGCCTTTACTGAAGAAACTTGCAAACGGAGGCACACCGGTTCGAGCCAACATAACAACTATGCAGAGCCAGAATGTAATGGGCATAAGCTTTCTCAACCCACCCATCTGACGCATGTCACGGGTTCCCAGCACATGGATTATGCCTCCAATGGCAAGGAAGCCTAAGCCTTGGAAGAAGGCGTGGCTTATCATATGGAATAGGGCGGCAAACCAGCCTAGTGAAGAGGGGGAAGAGGCTGCGCCTAAAGCAGCGAACATAAATCCTATCTGGCTTATGGTTGAATAGGCTGGTACACCTTTTATGTCGGGGGTGTATAGGGCTAGGGTAGCTCCAATGAATGCGGAGAGAGCGCCTACCCAAGCGACGCAATGTAGCCACATGGGAATCAAAGTTACTATTGGACCTAATAATGTGAAAAGCCTAGCGATTAAGTAGACTCCAGCCTTAACCATAGTTGCTCCATGCAAGAGGGCACTGACCGAGGTTGGCGCTTCCATCGCGGAGTAGAGCCAAGTGTGTAAGGGCAGCTGGGCTGACTTCGCAATTGCCCCCGCAAGCATCAGATACGCGATTACAGTTAACGTTGGTATAGGAACCTCCTTTATATGCGCCATTATATAAGGGAAGGAGAATGAACCTAAACTTGCATAGAGAAGACCTATTGCAGCTAAAAAGCAAACATCGCCCACTCGGGTCATTAGGAAGACTTTGACTCCTGCACGAACTGCCTCAGGGCGGTGATGCCAGAAGGAAACCAGCGAATAAGAGCAGAGCCCCACGATTTCCCAGAAAATGAACATTTGAAGGAAATTATCTGAGGTAACCAAACCTATCATGGAACCCATAAAAAGCAACATGAAAAAGTAGTAGTAGGTTAGATTTTTTTCTTCAGCCATATAGCCAACAGAGTATATCAGAACCACGAGACTGAAGAAGGCCGCTAGGTTTGCAAATAAAACGCTTAGCGGATCAACGAATACGCCTACGCCAACACCTAGAGAGGGAATCCATGGGAATATGAAATCTGATTTCTCTAGAATACTGAAATATACATCAGGAACAATGGAGAACGCGAATATTGTGGCGATTACACCTACTATAACTGAGAAATATTCTCTTGATTTTCCACCCAAATATGCAATTACCGGAACAAACAGGCTGGAAGCTATTGGAATTATCCAGATAAGCCACGGCGCGTATGGAAGCATCACTTATCAACCTCCCTATTCTCTCTCTTTTCCAGCTCCGCAAGCTTACCAATATCACGTTTCCCATACTTTTTTGCAGTTATAACCAACAAAGAGAGTATTACGGCGTTTACGCAAGTATCGGTCGAGAACGCAAGAATCAGAAGAGCTTCGCCTAAAGCTTTATTTACATAGGAAGACAAGAGCACAAAATTCATCGTAGCCGCTGTGGCAATAATCTCTATGGAAACTATCATTTTTAGGAAACTACGTTTAGAGAGTAAACCATAGAAGCCTACCGCTAATAGTATTAGCGAAAGTACAATATAATTCATCGCTTTCTCCTCCTTTCATATAAAACCATAGAAGCTCCCAAAACAACAGTTAATATCACCAAGCTCTGCAAAACGACATCAACGTTTCTTAGCTCCCATAAAGCTGAGGGAAACAAAACATTACATGAAAAGCTGGCAATTATATTATCAGCTGGAGAAAAAATTGTAAGCACCGCCAGAAGCAAAGATATAGCGATCGTTAAGAGAGCTCTTTTTAAGGTATTTTTAGCCTTATTTTTCTCGGTGAGCTCATCACTTAGTAAGAAGAAGACGGCTAACGCTCCAGCGCCCATTGTCAATTGGAAAAGAGCTGCATAAACGGCGCCATTTAATGAATAAAGAAGGGCCGTTAGAATAAACATGATCGTTAAGGAAAAAAGAGAGTAGATTGCTTCCTCAAAATAAATAGCTAGACACGCCGAGATCATTATACCAGCAACTATCAGTTCATAAATCAAATGTTATCACCTTCTCTAGATTTTTCAGAAGACCTTATGATAAGATCCGACTTATTTTTCGAGGCAATCTCAAATACACCTGAGGGTTTAATGGCGCCTCTCGGACAACTCTCAGCACATTGATAGCAAAAGATGCACAAATCTAAATGGAAAATAGGTCTCCTCTTTCCTCCAACTTTAACCATCTCTATTGCTCCAGATGGGCAGTCCCTAGAGCATAAACCACAGCCAATACATAGTTCGCTATTAAAAATATGCATTCCCCGGAAGCCTTCAGGGATTTTCGGCTTAACGTAAGGATACTTGCGGGTTGCAGGCCTCCTAAAAATCTGAGCAATAACCTCCTTTAACATCGGTGAAAACCTAATCATTCTAACCACCAACCATAAACAATTTCAATATAACGGATGCTACAAGCGAAATCAAAGATAAAGGAAGCAGAGTTCTCCAATTAAAGATAACCACCTGATCAATTCGAAGCCTAGCGAAAACGCATGCTAAGTACTCCATTAAAACAATAACAATCAGCACCTTTAAAGTAAACCATAATGTGTTCCAGAGGGATGAGAAGCCAAAAATGACCATTGGGCCATTAGCTCCTCCAAGGAATAGCTCAACAATGAGCGCTACTCCAAGAAGCATCTGTAAATCCTTGGACATTTTCAGAAATGCTAACCGACGCCCAGTGTATTCTGTTTCATAACCAGCGACAATTTCAGTTTCAGCGTGGGGAATATCAAATGGATCCTTCTCTATTTCAGCCTGAAGTGTAATGATGAAAAGAATGAATGACCAAGGCATAGTGAATAGGAAGGGTATTTTTTGAGAGTTTGCAATTGTTACTAGGTTGAGGCTTCCGGCAAGGAAAGATGGGGTTAAAGCGAGAATGAACATCGGGATGTCGTATCCTATCAGCTGCGTCAAAATCCTAGTGGAACCTATCGTACTAAATGGGTTACTTGATGACCATCCTGCAAAAAATAGGAAGAAGTTGGCGATTAACATCATCACTAAAACAAGTATTAAATCTCCCTCAAAACTAAATCCTAGGATAATTCCATCACCATCTATAGGTATGAGAAGAAGAGTCAGCATGAAAATGGAGAAGGAGATTAACGGCGCAATTTCATAAAGAAGAGATTTCGCAGTATATGGGGCAATATCCTCCTTCGCTAACAATTTAATCAAGTCCGCCATCGGCTGCAATATACCGATCGGCCCTGTGTATGTAGGTCCCATCCTATTTTGCATACGTGCCTTTATCTTCCGCTCAATCCAATCACATAACATTGAGAGAAGAAAGATGAATGTGAAGCCTGGAAAAATCAGCAGACGGAAAATGAAATCAAAACTCAGGTCCATAAGCTTAGTTAACCTCCTTTCACCTGTCGGTGCATGCGAAGCATGGATCTAGGCTTGAGAAGATCACTGGAACATCCGCGATGTTACAACCCTTAGCGATATGGGCGAATGAAAAAATGTTTGAGAAGGTCGGAGTTCTTATCTTAACTCTTTCAGGATAAGATGTGCCATTACTTTTCACATAATAGAATAGTTCACCTCTAGGAGCTTCCACTCGACTTACAGCTTCGCCGGCTGGAACAACTCTCGGAACTCTAATCCTGTAGGGTCCACTCGGCAGATTATCTATTGCATAATCAATTATCTTGATGCTCTCACCTATCTCTTCTAGGCGAACCATGAATCTAGCCCATGAATCGCACTCTGAACGAACAACTATTTTGAATGGGATTTCATTATAAGCAGCATAAGGGTCGTCTTTTCTCACGTCTATTCTCACATCTGATCCACGGGCAACTGGTCCAACAACACAGAGCTTCAAAGCATCTTCCCTTCTTAGAACGCCGACATTTTTTGTACGAGCCTTAAATGTCGGATCATCCTCAAATATCTCCCTATAGAAGCCTAATTTTTCTTTAAGTGTAGCGATCACCTTCTTTGTCTCTAGAATCGCGCTCTCCTTTACGTCCCGCCTAACTCCGCCGATTGTAATAAAAGATGTTAACACTCTATTTCCGGTTAAAAGTTCAACAAGATCCATTATTGGTTCACGGTCGCGCCACATATAATGAAAAAGAGTCTCGTAACCAATTTCTAAACCTGCATGTCCAAGAAGAAGCATATGACTGTGGATACGGTTTAACTCAAGGATTATTGTACGCAGATATTTTGCTCTTTCAGGAACATCTATACCAAGTAGAGCTTCAACCGTTTGACAGAAACATGCGGCATGAGCCGCATTACAGATTCCACAGACTCTCTCAACAAGATAAATGTTCTGAATGTAGGTGCGCCGTTCCGTAGCTTTCTCAATTCCACGATGAACATAACCTATGCGGGGCTCAACGTCTACAACTGTTTCACCATCAACCTTAAGC
>CAZWWD010000085.1:0-4861 GCA_964637155.1 uncultured Candidatus Bathyarchaeia archaeon | reverse complement strand
TGCAAAATGGGCTGAGTCTAAATGGATCCCAGAGATGAAGATGAAAAATTGCGAGATCAAATTTGCTGAAGGTAAAACCTATAGTTTTGGGAGAACAAAAATAAGATTTACCGGGCCCCTCTTCCATGGAATAGAATATTCCCGAGTTGGGTGGGTTTTTTCAACCGTCATTGAAAGTGAGGGCGAGAAGCTTCTACATTCTTCCGACCTAAACGGTCCTTTAATTGAGGATTACGCTAGCCTTATAATCGAAGAGAATCCTGACTATCTAATATTGGATGGTCCAATGACTTATATGCTAGGCTACATGTTTAACCTCATAAATTTCAGGAGAACCCTCGAAAACGCCAAGAGAATAGTTAGGGAAGTAGACTTCAAATTTATGATATGGGATCACCATCTGCCTAGAGAAAGAAAATTTAGGGAACACACAAAAGAAGTTTGGGCTCTCGCTAAGGAGCTAAACAAAAACCTGTTAACCGCAAGGGAATTTCAGTTTGGGAAGAAACCTGTGGTTGAAGAATTATTCGAGTAATCTTTTGTTTTCATGCTATTCTCTTCACTGCGGAAGCCTTGAAGCATAACGTTATTTTTGATCCAGGTTTTAGCTCAAGATGCTCCGCCGATGACTTGGTGATATACGCCTTTAACATTAGATTTTCACCGCTTCTAGTATGGACCAGCACTAGGGGGCCTTGAGGCTCAAGGCTCTCAACCGTTGCTTGGAGAATGTTTCTGGCGCTACTTTCTAATTTTTCTTCCCTCAATATAACTATGTCTTCTGGACGCAGAGACAAGACAATCTCTTCTCCAGGTTCTCCGTCGATTACAGCTATGATGTGAGCGCCCGCTGCTTCCACCAAGGCTTCACCTTTAGCCGCTTCTAAAATTCTACCTTTAACTATATTGGTGTCACCTAGGTATCGAACGGCTTCAGCTGTTGATAGAACCTCGCTGAGTGAACCTTGCTTCACGATTTTCCCCTCACTCATGAATGCTGATTTTGTGGCTAGGGCAAATGCTTCAGCAACATCATGCGTTACGTGAATTGCGGTAAATTTCAGACGTTTATGAAGTTCCCGTAGAAGCTTCCAAGTAGACCAGCGTAGAGCAGGGTCAAGAGCCGCCGTAGGTTCATCAAGCAAGATTGCCTTAAACCCCCAAACCAACGCCCTAGCTAAGGCTACTCGCTGCTGCTCTCCACCGCTTAAAGATGCGGGTTTACGGCCTAGGATATGATTAATCTCCAATTCATCGGAGACCCGCTTCACCATTCTTTTTATCTCGTTTTCTGAGATCCCGCGGCATCGCAACGGGTAAGCTATGTTATCGAATACGCGCATGTGAGGCCAAAGCGCGTAATTTTGGGGAAGAAACGCTATTTCCCTCTTCTCTGGAGGCAGATTTGTTACGTCATTTCCATCAATCAAAATTAAGCCGCTATCAGGTTTACGTAGTCCTGCAATACACTCTAAAAGGAGGGTTTTCCCGGCGCCGCTGGGGCCTAAAATCACCATGTAGTCTCCATCCGCGGCTTCAAGGTTGATTCCGTGTAGTTTGAATTCTTCTAGGTCCAAATGTAGATTCACTGCGGCGATCAATGCTTCCACCCCAAAATCCATCTCAATACAACAAAAACCACTATGGAGATTGGTAGAAGTATTAGGGTTAACGCTACAGTATAGCGGAGGCCATAAACACTAAACCACTCTATTACAAGCACATTTATCGTTTTAGGATAATAGGCTATGATCAGTAGCGCTCCAACCTCACTCATAGCTCGAGCCCAAGCCAATAATGCCCCCGTAAGTATGCTCCTTAAAGCCAGTGGAAGAGATATCGTATAGAAGGTTCTGCCAGGTCCAGCCCCCATACATCGGGCAACACCCTCCAAGTATGGGTTGATGGATGCAAATCCATCCTTAGCGCAGTCCACAAGGAGGGGGGCTCCTACAAAGCAGAATACTGCTACAATAGCCCAAAAACTATTCTCCATGACAATCCCTATCTCTTCCAAAAGCGGGGCAAAGCAGCTTCTAGGTCCGAAGGCTATAAGAATTATGATTCCAACTACAGCGTGCGGTATAACTAACGGCAAATCAGTTATTGCCTCTACGAGCTTTTTACCCCTAAATTCGAAGCGGGCTAAAACGTAGGCTAATGGAACCCCAAAAAACATCAGTATAAGCGTGGATATGGTGGCGGCCTCTAAAGTTAGTAGGAGCGCTTTAATCACGGCTCCTGAAGATAATGTGAGGCCTAGTGATTCAGCATCGGTTAAAAATATTAGAGATATAAAGGGGTATATTAGAAAGAATAGAATGATTGCGGAGAAGATTCCGAAAACCATCATAAGGTTTCTCAATCCCTTTTCGCCTCCCAATTAAGGTGATATAGGTACGGATCATTCTTCACTCCGCAACTCAGCTGGGACTTCTCCCACATAGATAGGTTCCTCTAGGAAGGGTTGACCAAGACTCTCAAAAATGTTTCTTCCAGTGTCACCCAATAATAGCTGTATGAATTTAATTGAGTCTTCTAGATTTTTAGTAGTGGAGGGTACTGTTACACCATAGGTTATCGAGGCGCCCTCAATAACCCTTTCTTTATCCGTGTTATGGAGTATGTGAACCTTCACCCTAACATAGAACTCTTCATGTTTGGGGTCGCCCAAATTAATCTCCGACGGCAACTCAATATACTGCAGGTTATGCTGTACGGCTACGCTCTCATATTCAAATGCATAGTCTAGGGTACCGGTTTCCAGAAGAGCTATAAGCTCAACGCTTTTACTTCTAACCTCTAGGGCTTCTACATTAATTTCTAGGTCTGCTGGTGCTGGAACGTATATGTGGAGTGTTTCATTCTTTTTTTCTGCTTTAATGTTACTTCTGTCCAGTATTAGATTCTTCAGTATGGTTTCTCCATGCCGGAGGCTTTCAAGCCCTATCGATATGATTGAACGATATCCACAAGGATCCTTATTGGGGTCGGAAAACCCGTATTTAACGTCCGGTCTGCTCAGTATTTCATACCAGTTTTCAGAATTTATTTGATCCGCATATTTGCTGTCATTCGTGTAGCAGAGCACAAGCCTATTTGACGCAAAGGCAATGCCCCATGAAGTATAATTGCCCATGAGATACATGGATATAAGCCTGTAATCGGCTAGAGCCAAAACGTCACAGCGCCTACCTAAATCAGTAACCTTTCTCACAGCCTCTAGGCTCCCGGATGGCTCCAAAATGACCTCTACATTCGGATTTAGCTTCTCATAGGCGTCTTTGAGTTTTTCCAAAGGAATAGTTAGGCTCCCCGCACAAAACACTACTAGCTCTCTCTTAGATTTATTTGATAGTAAGGTTAAGTCTCCAAATAAAAATGATAGAGCCACAATTATGAGGATCACGGCGGCAACAATTGTTGCTATAGTCGTCGTCCTTCTGTTAGCCATGCTTCGGCACCTAAATGCACAATATTTGCTTTGCATTAAAAATATTTCGTTATTTAAAAACCGATAACGTTTTTAAGAGCAACAAAATAATTAGAGATGTGGAATATAAAATGGTAGGCATGGAGGATTTTGTCGTCCGCTACAATGTTGTTATCGAGTTCAGCGGCGAACCAATTATTGACGCCTCTATGGCTATGGTGCTTAAGGCTATAAGGGAGAAGGGTTCTTTACTTGCCGTCTCAAAGTCTCTTGGAATACCCTATGCCAGACTCTGGGAGAACATCGCTAGATTAGAACGTGCCACAGGTAGAAAAATTGTTAAAACCCATCGAGGCGGCAGAAGCAGAGGCGGAACCAGCTTAACCGAATTCGGTGAGAGATTACTAATGCTTTATGACGCTGCCCAAGCTAGGCTTGAGAGGGCTGGTCTAACGGGTCCAGCGCGCTCCCTGTCGAGTAAACCCAGCATAGTTATCGCTTACAGCCATGATCCCCTTATGTCGGCACTAATATCTAGGCTATTAAGGGAAGGAATCAAGGTGAACGGCCTATGTCTAGGCTCCGGTCTATCTTTAGCTATGTTAACGCTGAGAGAGGCTGATGTAGCATGCGCGCACCTTTATGATCCTGAAACTGGAACTTATAATGAACCCTATTTAGAAAGGTTTTGGCTTTTCAATAAGGTTGAGAGGATTGGCGGTTTCTTGAGGGAAATGGTTCTTGCTTATAGAAGCGAATTTGAGCTGGAGAGCATTGATTCCGCCATGAAGAGCATCCTTCTCGGCGAGCTTAAAATTGCTAATAGAAATAGAGGTTCCGGCACGAGGGTCTATATGGATCATATGCTCAGGAAGTTTGCTCGGAAACATAAGCTAAGCATGGATAATGTTAGAGGATATGAAACCGAGTTCCGCACACATGAGGAGGTTGCAAAACAAATATCCTCCGGGGGAGCTGACGTAGGCTTAACGCTAAGATACATAGCTGAGAAGCATGAGCTAAAATGGATTCATGTAACATGGGAGCCCTACGAATGCTACGCACTAAAAGAAAGAACAACAAACAAAGCAGTAAAAAGAATTAGAGAACTGCTAAATTCAGAATGGTTCAAAAGCCTACTAAACACAATATCCGGCTACAGCAAAATCAACAGCATTCATAAAAACAGAAATTAATAACGTTCAATTCACATTTAACCAGAATGATCACCTATCTCAAGAACTGCGAGACCCAAATTACTACAGCATAGGTAATCTCACGAAAAATTTTTCCAAAATGAATATGCTACATTCATCTTCCCTATCTTCCATTTACCTTTGCAATGTTCCTCGATTGGTAAAATTAGATTGGACTACTATAGAAGTGCCCACATAACTGACATAAATTTCAATTCTCTTTGTGAGATTC
>CAZWWD010000084.1:0-4902 GCA_964637155.1 uncultured Candidatus Bathyarchaeia archaeon | reverse complement strand
GCAGCTAGCACTGATATTGAGGCAATAAATAGGAGTATAGCAGACATTGAAATTAGGTATCGCCGTGGAGAAATATCTGCCGAAGCCTATCGTCAGCTTGTTAGAGAATATAGGCGAAGAAAGGAAGAAAATGAAAGAGTAATTGAAGAAACCCTCTTAAGACTCAGGGAGGAAGCTTAGAGTTTTAATATTTTTGGGATTAATTGGGATTTTTTAAAGGAGATGATTTTGATAGATGGTATGAATCTAAAAATTTCTTTTTCTTACGAAAGATTTATTTTTCACACAATATCAATTTTTAGAAATTAATTGAAGGTGGTTGAGTCTAAATGGTGAAAATAGAAATAGATCATGAGAAATGTACTGGATGTGGAACATGCGTTGACGTCTGTCCCTCTGGCGTATATGAAATCAAGGATGGAAAATCCGTCGCCGTCAACATTGACGACTGTCTTGTTTGTAGAGCATGCGAAAGCCAATGCCCTGAAGGAGCCATAACAGTCATTGAAGAATAAGATAGCAATGGCTAGCACTGTATTTTAGTTTTATTTTACAGCGACCAGTATCTTGATTGAATCCTCCGTACAACGTTAATTACCTTATTTGCTTCTTTCTCAATTTCCAGGTTTATAGGAGGCCGTCTGTCTCTTACTTTAAGAGATATTCCAGCCATTTTTCCTATACATACCGCTACAATTCTTTTAAGGAACCAAAGGTTATATCCACCTTCTAGAACAGCCACGATTTTACCATCACATAATTTATGAGCCATACTGAGTATTGTTTGGAAGATTTTCGGGTACATGTATGCTGATAATGCTAAATCAGATACGCTATCCCTATAATAGCCATCGAATCCAGCTGAAACCAGTATAAACTGTGGGTTATATTGTTCAACTATAGGTAAAACAATATTTTTAAAGGCTTTCCAATAAGCTGGATCACTGCTTCCAAATGGAAGTGGAACATTTACGGTATATCCTCTACCATCATCGACTCCAACTTCTCTAGCGAAACCCGTCCTTGGAAATTCAGTTGGATCCTCATGAATACTTACGTAGAGTACATTGCTAGTATTATAGAAGATTTCCTGCGTTCCATTCCCATGATGTGCATCAACATCTAATATCAGAATTCTTTTCACACTTTGATTTACAATTAGATGCTTAGCAGCTAAAGCGACATTATTAAATATACAAAATCCAAGCGAATAATTTGATCCCGCATGATGACCAGGAGGTCTAGAAAGCACAAATGCGTTGTCAAAGTTCCCAGAGATAACTTCACGCACAGCTTTTATTGCGCCTCCAGCAGCTAACCTAGCAACTTCAAAACTTTCTTTTGAAACCGGAGTCTCCTCATCAATTAGGCCGCCTCCACCTTCACAAGTAAGCTTAACCTTCTCAATGTAACCTTGAGTGTGGACTAATTGAAGATCTTCTAAGCTCGCAGGGCTAGGTTTAATAAAAACGATCTTCTCACGACACTCTACCAGTTTACTTTTTCTTATCCCATTCATTATCGCTGTTAGGCGTTGAGGTCTTTCAGGATGGTCGCTTCCAGTTTCGTGCTCCAAATACTTTTGCGAGTAAATTATTGCTGTCCTCAAATAAACCACTCCATTTCCTTAAATATCTGATTAATGAGGCCTCGCATACTTAATTTCTTCCTTTTAGCAATCTTCTTAAGAGCTTCATTAACTCCGGTTCCGTACTGAATTGCTTTTTTAGGTTTAAGATAAACTTCCGGTGGCAGACCAATATGTTTCGCAAGCTTCCTTAAAATTCTCTTTCTTAAAGAATCTTTCCCCGATTCTATCTTCAATCTTATTGGTAAGCTTAACGCAAAAGAAGCTAACTCGAAATCCATATAGGGAAATCTAATTTCCACATTATGGAAAGAGCATATTTTCTCGTCCGGTTCTAAGCCATTTTCGTACAATTGAAACACATCTCGATATAGGACTTGTTCAATGCTCTTTCCAGGTCTTTCAAATTCTTTAAGATATTTATAGTAGCCAGCGAATAGCTCATCGCTTCCCTGCCCGGAAAATGCAACTTTATAGTTCATCTTAGAAGATATATTAGCCACCCAGAAGATTGGAATGCAAATTGCTGCTCTCAGAGCGTTTGCTTCCTCAATAAGCCACAGAACTTTGGGTAAAGTTTCCTCAACATCATCCAATGTATATGTTTTGGCTATAAAGGGTAAATTGATTTCTCCAGCAATTTTTTCAGCGTATTCCAGCTCTTTAGCTCCTTCTAAACCGACTGATATCAAAAGCGGATTGATCCCGCATTCTCGCATTAGAGCGGCAATTATACTGCTGTCTAGGCCTCCGGAGAAAGCTAAGGAAACCCTCTCTAAATCGGCAGTTCTTTCCCTAATGGATTTCAGCAGTAAATTATACAGTTCTCTGATGGCGTCGCCCTCTCTTACAGGGTTCATTTTAGGTTTTTTTAAGGTTTTAATTGGCTGGAATTTCACTCCACTCTCAGCTATTTCGGCCAAGTTTCCTGGTGGAAAAGACTTTATACGGTTATTTTTTATACCAAGAAGCCATAATGCTTTACGTTCTGAAGCTAAAGCATAAAAACGCTCATTATTGCCCAAATAGAGTGGAACCCCGCCTATTGGATCTCTCCCAACAATTAACCGTTTTTTCTTAAGGATAATGAAACAGAAGGAACCATTAACATTGTGGATTATACTTTTTGCGGCGTCTTCAGCATTGCTGAATCGACTTATTAGGTCGATAATTTCATTCTTCTTAATTGGTGGAGAAAAAATTCTCCCTTCAAAGATTATTTTAAAGTTTCTTCCTTCAACTGGTTGTGGGATATCACTTGGAAGAATTCGGCTGAAATTATAGCCTAGAGCAATATTCGAATTAATGTTCAGTGAACTTAATTCGCTAAATTTCCTCGTAATTATCAGCATTCTATCTGTCGATATACCATGTTTCTCTCTTCCCCTGTGTTTGAGCAAATTAAGCATCTCAACTACTTTAGGGATCACATTTTCTCCATGTTTAGAGAGCACTGATACTAAAGCGCCCATAATTAACGATCCTTTTAATTCTCACTGACAACTAAAACTCTACTTTTCTCATATGTTAAGTTTTTTAGAGTTTCAGATGAAGAAGAGATAAGATAGAATCCTATCTTAATATCATTAAAGGCGTATGGGATAAAATGAATTGTTGAAACTTCTACATCTTAATAATTTTATAAAACATTCACACCATATGTTACGTAAGGGCTCAAGCATGTTTGGGGAGGATGAAATTGCCAATATTGCCTATTGACACCGGACGATATGGAACTCCTGAGATGCGCAAAGTTTTCGAGGAAGAAAATTACATTCAAAGGATGCTTGATGTTGAAGCTGCGCTTGCATGGGCTCAAAGTGAAGTTGGTGAAATCCCCAGAGAGGCTGCCAAGAAAATTATGGAAATGGCCTCAACGAAATTTGTTAAAGTTAATCGCATAAAGGAGATCGAAAAAGAAATAAAACATGATGTTATGTCCCTTGTTAGAGCTTTCGCCGAGGTTTGCGGTCCAAGCGGCGCATACATACATTTAGGCGTAACGAGCTATGATGTTGTGGATACCGCCAAAGCCTTGCAATTAAAGGATGCCTTAGAAATAATTGAAAACCGTTTAAACAATTTAGAGCTTGCATTAATTAAGCTGGCTGATCGCTATAAAAATACAATAATGATGGGGCGCACGCATGGACAGCACGCTCTACCAATAACCTTTGGGCTTAAAATGGCTGTTTGGATGCGGGAGATCTCAAGGCACATCCAAAGACTGAGGGAATGTAGGAAACGTATTCTGGTGGGTAAAATGACTGGAGCGGTTGGAACACAAGCGGGATTAGGTCCAAACGCTCCGAGAATACAAGAGCTTGTGATGAAGAAATTAGGATTACAACCGGTTGATGTCTCAACTCAAATAATTCAGCGGGATAGACATGCTGAGCTCATATGTTTATTGGCAATCATAGCATCTACCTTAGATAAATTTGCAACCGAAATAAGGGAACTTCAAAGAACTGAAATAGCTGAGGTTTTTGAACCATTTGAGAGACAAAGACAAGTTGGCAGTTCAACCATGCCGCATAAGCGTAATCCCGAAATATGCGAGAGAATATGCGGTCTAGCAAAAGTTGTTAGGGGACTAGTTATTCCCGCTTTAGAAAATGTTCCAACATGGCATGAGAGGGATCTAACCCAATCATCCGCTGAAAGATTCATTATACCTGAAGCTTGCATTCTAGTTGACTACATGCTGTATTTAATGATTAGGGTTCTCTCGAATCTAGAGGTTGATGAGGAAAAGATGCGAAAGAACATAGATATAACTGAGGGACGGGCAATGGCTGAGGCAGTTATGATAACCCTAACGAGAAAAGGCATGGATAGGCAGAAGGCACATGAACTTTTACGGCGGCTGGCAATTAAAAGCGTATCTGAAAGGAAACCCTTTAAAGAAATTCTCGTAAATGATGAGAAAATTAGAAGTCTGCTGACTGAAAAAGAGATAGATTATGCTCTAAACCCAAGAAATTATCTCGGAACAGCGGTTAAACAGGTTGAAGCAGCCATAAAAAAGACGCTTAGTGAAAGATTCGAGAGAGGACTAACAGAACATCCCCTCAAAACTTAAATTTGCAAGTACATTCTTGAAAATTAAGCAAATAAAATTAGCCTTGAATCTCTAGATTTTCTTTTCCTCTGCTTTTTGAAAAAACGTTTTTTATAAAAATTTTATCTTTTGAAGATACTCCTAAATTTTTGGGTGATTAAGATCGAATTTTAGCGGTTTTAAATCTATAAAAAGAAGGTTTATGTTGAAAGGAAAGAAAGCCATTATTACAGGTGCTGGCGGAGGCATT
>CAZWWD010000083.1:0-4992 GCA_964637155.1 uncultured Candidatus Bathyarchaeia archaeon | reverse complement strand
GTGGGGAAGTTTGGAAAGAATGAACTCTACTTCAGTTGGCTCGCAGCCTATATATAGGGATTTCCCCGCATCAAGAATCTTTCTGCACACATGTAGCCATTCAGACATGGGTTTCGCTCCTGCCCCCGGCACCCATTGGACTCCATCCAGCGAATCTATTTGCAGTATGAGATCTAGGTTGCCTAGCGCCATCGGTCCGTCTAAATGAAAAATGGAGTTGTCTAAGTACTTGGAGAGAACTATCTGCTCCTCCAAGAAGAACTCTTTAAACATTCTCGGTGAGACTAAACCTGAGAAGTCATCTTGTAAAGCGAAGTATTTTCCTCTTGAGTAGGCTGGTATCCACGTGATTGAGCCTTTTTGGATGCGTGAAATCTTCTCGTAGTATGAATCAAACACTTGGCGGCATATTTCCGTTAGCTTTCTAATAATTCTTTTGACGTCGTCTGGATTTGTGAATAGGTATCGAATTAGTTTTTGGGTGCCAACCGCGGCTGCTAGGGAGTCGCCTCCATAGTGGAGGTCGGGTATTCCAACTAGGAAGTTTCCCTCTGCAACTTCGCAGACGGCATCTAGAATGTTGTTCATTATCCGCCACCACTTGTTATCTTCTTTGAGGGATGGTTCATAGCTGGATAAATCATCTACGAAGGGATTTACCCATGACGTTTCTTCCCTGAATATGAGTTCTCCGCCTAGAAAGGCTGTGAAGGAGTTAGGCCCTAAATCTGGGAGATACCATGGGATTGCGTCGCCGAGAAAACAGGTGTTCTCGAAATAATATTCGATCCGATGTAAAATATAGTCGATGTTTAACCATCTCTCTTCAATTTTTTTGGGAACCGGGAAATCCATTTTCTTTCGTTTTTCCTTCGGAGCCGTAATATATATCAGGGGTCTATCTAGAACCTCATGTTTCCAGAAGGCATCAAACCGCTGCTTTATGGTTTCAAAATCCACTTCATCCAGATATGATCTGATTTTCAGCTTCCTCCCGTAAACCTACTATTTCATGAAAAATTCATTATATGTTCCCGGCTATTGGATAGGTACCCTTCTCTTTTAGGATGCGTGTGATTGTTTCTAGGCATGGCCAACGGTTATTCGGCGGCATATCCTCTGTGATTGTGAAGAGGATCCTGTCGCCTGGGGCGGCTTCCCTCAACAAATTTAACGTATGTTTTTCAACGGCTGCGGTTCCCTCCAAGAAGAGGGATTCGGGGAAATTGAGGCTTATCACCTTATTTTTCCACGTTTTTCTCGCTTCAGCTAGAGGTAGGTCGCCCATCGGCGGCGGAGTGAAGGCTTCAATAACGTCGATTTTCGTTTTCGGTATTAGGTTTTTTAGGGAGTTTAATTTTCCATCCATGTGATCCTCTAAGATTTTGCCTCTCTTATGTAAACGTTGGGCTTGCCTATTGTAGAATGGTATGATATATTCTTTGAAGAGTTTGGGGCTTACTATTTCACTGTTTATGTTATCGGTTCCGTTAACTATTTCTGCTGGGGACTCAGCTATTATTTGGTAGCGTTCATCAGCCTTCTTCTCTAAGACCCTATGGAGTCTGTTAAACTCTTTAGTGTACTTAAATAATGATATGGCGAAATTCCTGTATCCCATAAGTTCAATCTGCATTTCCTGGAGGGGGGAGCGGCCTGCCCAAACAAAAACTATTCCATCCTCCCCAAGATGCTCTTCAGCCTCCAAGAAGGAACTATAATCGGGGATGTAGTTAGTGTCTTCAACTATGAACTCGTAAACCTCAAAGTCTTTCACACTTTTTATTGGGTATTCTACAATCCAGGAGCCGCCTGCCCCCTCTTTGAGGTTTATTCTTTCTTTCATAGTTAAATCCCCAACTGGGGTGCGGAAACGCTTGTGAACTATGTTACCAACAATCTTCGTTTCAACGTCAACGTTCGGTCTTTCAACCTTCATCACAGGCGCTGAGAGCTTTAAGCCTAACCCCATATTTCGGAGCTGACGGGCCATGTAACCTCTAGGACACAAAAATTCATAAACTAGCCAAGGGATTCTTTCGGGTTCTTCTCCTCTGTAGGCGGCCATAGCGTTCTCCTTAATGTTCAACGGCTATTCCTCCAATAAGATTGCTTCTACTTGGAGAGCATCTCTATATATAGATTTTGTCATTAAAGCCGATTATTCAACTATTTGGAGAAGCCGCGGACTGTAACGTTTGAATGCGCCTTTATGGAGGAAGTGAATATAAGGCTTATATATTAAACTGCTCATCTCTTAGGTTTAACAATTGGTGGAGGTTGAATAGGCTGGTTTCAAATGTGAAACTTTATTCTCCGAATGGAAACGTTGGGGTTGAGGTTTCCATCAGAGAGAGGTTGGAGCCCTATCCAAGTGGCAACCGTCTTTATTATTCCGTTTCTTTTAGAGGTAAGGAAATAATTGTTGATTCGCCATTGGGTCTTGACTTCAGAGATATGCCTCCCCTAGCGAGGGATCTTAACATTGTAGACCAAGAGAAGCGGATAATCAATGAAATTTGGGAGAATCCTTTCGGAAAGAGTAGGAAAGTGTTGAATCATTGCAATGAGATGTTTTTATGGCTTGAGGAGGAGAAGCCTCCCAGAAGAAAGCTTGGGCTTGCTTTCCGCGCCTATGATGATGGGGTAGCCTTCCGATATTTTCTTCCTTCTCAACCCGCAATGAAGAAGTTTAGGTTGACGCTGGAGCGCTCAGAATTTCATTTCGCCTATAATCATGTGGTTTGGGCGGCTGATTATGGAGACTTCATTTCTCCTCAGGAGAAGGAGTTTGAAAGGATCCGTCTAAGCGAGATAACTCCCTCCTCAATTATTGGGTTGCCTCTGTTGGTTAGGGTTAGTGAATCCTGTTGGGCGGCGATTACAGAGGCAAATTTAACAGATTGGGCGGGAATGTATTTAACGTCCACTGGAACCAAACCGACAGCCCTTGTAACAGCTCTTTCTCCACGTTTAGATGAGCCGGGGGTTCTCGTATCCGCTGAGACACCTCATTATTCGCCGTGGAGAGTTATCATGATAGGTGAAAGACCGGGGGATCTAATAGAATCCAATCTAATTCTGAATCTTAATGAGCCATGCGCCCTCGAAGACGCCTCATGGATAAAGCCTGGAAAAGCCGCCTGGAACTGGTGGTGCGGCGATTACATACCTGACGCCGATTTTAATGTTGGATTAAATAATCCAACCATAAAATATTTTATTCAATTTGCCTCGGAGATGGGGTTCGAGTATTTTATACTTGACGAGGGCTGGTATGGTGAGCCCGGAGCCCCTGACTCTGACATCACCACCTCAGTTCCCGAACTAGACATGAAGGAAATACTTGCCTTCGCTGGAAAGCGGAATGTGAAGATTATTCTCTGGTTGTATTGGGGCGACGTTGAAAAACAGATGGATGAAGCCTTTCCACTATATGAGGAGTGGGGGATTGCTGGAGTAAAAATCGATTTTATGAACCGCGATGACCAGGAGATGGTGAATTTCTATCACAGGGTGGCTAGAAAAGCCGCGGAACACCATCTGATAGTCGATTTTCACGGCGCCTATAAACCTACAGGGAAGCGGAGAACATACCCAAACATTATTACCCGTGAAGGAGTTCTAGGCAATGAGTACAATAGGATCAGCAGTCGGGTTACACCCAAACATAATGTTACGATCCCATTTACACGTATGCTGGCGGGTCCAATGGATTTCACTCCAGGAGGATTTCGGCATGCCACAAAGGAAACTTTTAAGCCAAGAGAGAAGGGTCCCTTTGTGATGGGGACGAGATGTCATCAGCTTGCAATGCTTATTGTTTATGAGAGCCCGCTTCAAGTAATCTGCGATTCACCCTTTAATTATCGGGGGCAAGTTGGAGTTGATTTTCTCAAAGTTGTGCCAACGGTGTGGGATGAGACGCATGTTATTCATGGCGAGGTAGGCGAGTACATAGTTATTGCTCGGAGGTCGGGCAAAGAATGGTTTATAGGTGGCATGACAAACTGGACTGGAAGAACCCTAGAGATTCCCCTAGATTTTCTAGGCGAGGGAAAATATTGCGCTAAGATTTATTGCGATTCAGCGGACGCCGACGATTATCCGGAGCATGCAAGAGTGGAAGAGAGAGAGGTTACTGCCAAAGACATTTTAGTGGCGAATATGGCTTCTGGAGGCGGATACGTAGCTCACCTACATCCATGCTGAGTTAACTCAAAAATTTTAGTAGCCATCTTTTTCTTTATGGGAGAGCGGTTACAATCCGGTTATCTTTTTGATTCTAGGATTAAATTGCTCCTCCAATCCTATGTTTAGCAGATTTAGGGATGCGAAGATAGTCACCAGCAATAAGATTGGGGGAACAATTATATGGTACATTTTTAGGGAGAGGACCCCCCAGTTCATGGACCAATATATTATTAAGCCTAGGGTTATAAGGGTGGAGGGGCCGAGTCCAATCATTCTGACTCCGCTCTCGGCGAGAATGGCGCCCATAAGAGCGTTTGCAAACCCCACGATAACGTATGGGAGGAGATTCGGCAGGATCTCTCTGAAAATGATCTCTAGGTCTCGGAGACCTGACATTTTAGCTAAATCTATGTATGGTAATTTTTTGATGGCTAGGGTTTGCGCTCTTATGGTTCGGGCGACCCATGGCCAATTGAAGATTGCTAGGATAAGCGAGAATGAGTGAATGGACTCCAATCTCATATATAGGGTTAAAATTACGAATATGAGCCATGAAGGCAAGACCAGTATGCTGTCAGTTAAGGTTCTTAGGATCGTATCGTATAGTCCACCTTTATATCCAGATATGATGGCTACTACCGTCCCTATTATCATGGATATTGTTCCTACTTCGACTCCGAGGAGCAGAGAATTTTTTAGTCCTTCAAGAATCATGGAAAGCATGTCTCTACCAACTAGATCTGTGCCTAATGGATGTTCGATTGATGGGGGAAGATATCTGCCGAACGCCCCTGTCCT
>CAZWWD010000082.1:0-5002 GCA_964637155.1 uncultured Candidatus Bathyarchaeia archaeon | reverse complement strand
GATCAGCTATTAAACCATAAGGTAAACTCGCGAGAATCGAGATCGCCCGCGGTATGGAAACCAGTAGCCCAGCCTCATATATTGATAGCTTAAATTCTTCCATCAAAACCGGTATAAGCGCTATATGCATCATTGTGAATACGTGGACGAAAACATGGGTGATGGTGCATATGGAAAGTAGCCAACCGCTACCTGTTCGTACTCGATAAAACATAAGATTTCATTTTCCAAACAAACTGCTTTTATACTTTTCTGTGCATTCAATCTTCATCTTCAAAATAAACGTAAACTTAATTTTTGGTGTTCAAAACAATCTATTAAATTATATTTATTTACCTTAGAATAAATTAATTAACACTAAAGTTTTTGTGTTTTAAATGATAAAGCTATAGGTGGAGACGTGAATTCATGTCAGATAATGGGATAAAAATTGTCGAGCAAAAGGATGTTCCAGAGGGCATTAAAATTGTTTGCGGTCTCCCAGATGTCGGACTGGTCGGAGCAATAGCGGCTGCGCATATAATTTCCAAGCTAAAACTCGAGGAGCTAGCCCACATAGAAACCGATCTCCTGCCGCCGATAATCATACTCGAGGGCGGCCTTCCAAGATCACCCATAAGAATCTTCGGAAACAGTGAGCTAGTGGTCCTAAGCTCCGAAATAGCCATACCATCAGGTATAGTTCATTCAGTAATAAAGAGCATTGTTGAATGGGCCTGGAGGAAAAAGGCTGAGAGAGTTTTCACTCTAGGTGGATTACCCGTTCCAAATAGACATGAGATCGAGAAACTAAGAATATTTGGGGCAGCTTCAGATAACCTAATGATAAAAACACTCACAGAAAATGATGTTGAGATCATTAAGCGAGGTTTCCTAGTTGGCCCTCAAGCCCTCATTCTAAAATATTGCGCTGAAAAGAAAATACCTGCAATAGCGTTGTTGGCTGAAGCCTTCTATAATTATCCGGATCCGGAAGCATCCTCCGTAGTGATACAAGCATTTAATCGAATAGCCAACATGAATATAGATGTATCCGAGCTAATTGAGAAGGGTGAAGAAGTCCGCTTGGCCATGAGGGACATGATGCGTAGAACCCAAACCGAACTTGCAAAAATGAGGAAATCCCATGAATATGATATTCCAGGATACTATATCAGATAGTATTTAAGTTACTTGAAGGAGAGGGAGGGAACAATATGAGCGTGAGGAGAAGGAGAAGATCAATCTTCGACATATTACGCGAGTATATGGAAGAGCTTGAAGAATTAACCGATGAAATGTTTGAAAGGTTCATGGAGCGGCCTAGCTGGGATGTCAGTGAGCAGTCGCTTGAGCCCCTATGCGATGTTTTAGTAAAGTCCGATAGGGTGATAGTGACGGCTGATCTGCCGAGAGCAGACCCGGAAAGCATTAGGATAAGTGGAGTAAGCGATGACCTCATAGAGATCACGGCTAAGATGAAGATGAAGGTGAATTTTGAGGATTTAGGGGTCACCCACAGGAGAGGGGAGTTCACATGCTTTAGCTGTAGGGTTCCGCTCCCGGTTCCAGTGGATGTGAGCAAGGCTAAAGCTAGGTTCAGAAAGGGAATACTGGAGGTAGTGCTCCCTAGAAAAAGAGGCTACGAAATCAAAATAGAATAATCCATTCAAAAATATTTTTAAACTCTTTTCCTTTTTATCCCAATTAAACTAAACTTTAAGATAACTTTAAGGAAACATTACGTAAAATCTCCCGCTTTTAAATGAGAGAAGAACTTAACAATCGTCCTAAATGTTCCCAAAACCATGTTGAATATTGAAGAGCCCTTATGAATTATAAACGCTGGAGGCGGCTGAATTGGAAGAAAAAATGAGAGTGAAAGATCTCCTAGAGAAAATGATGCGTGAAGCCTTAGAGTCCTTCCATAGGAGGTTAGTTGTTGTTTCAGGTGAAGAATCAAATGAAGTAATTTCATTTCTAATTTTAAAGCATAGAGAACTAAAATCATTAACTAATAATGAGAGCGAATATAATCTTGTCTATGTAGATTATTGGGAGGATGGGGGAGAACAGTTTAAGACTTTAATGGAAAATCTCGCCAATTCCGGCTTTCCAAACGAAAGCATTGTGCATTACACTTATGAGGAAAGCAATAAGCTCCTTGGAACAACGAATGATTTTCTCATAATGGACATGAGTAAAGGCGCTAGAGCCAACGATATTGGCAGGCTTGTTGAAACTGTTAGAGGCGGAGGACTCATAATATTACATAGCTTAGATTTAAAGGCTGATAAGCCCTGGGAAACAAGCATTCACAAAAGCTTCGTTCACCCCCCCTACACTTGGAAGGATATCAACTCGAGATTCGAAAAATATTTTGTGAAAAAGATTATGGAAACGCCGGGGACATGGATTTTAGATGGATGGAAAATAATAAAAGGCGAGCTATTACATCCGCCTAAAACCCTAAGAGAAAAACCAAAGATTCCTGAGAAAACCAAAATACCCAAAAGACTCTACAAATTAGCCCTCACAGAAGAGCAGGCTAAAGCCCTCCAAATAGTGGAGGAAACTATGAGAAGTGAAGGCAGAAACGTCCTATTGATAACTTCAAACCGCGGCAGAGGTAAATCAGCCCTCCTAGGATTAAGCGCAGCAATGCTCCTGCATTTCGGCGTCCGCAAAATCGTTATCACAGCTCCAAGCGGAGAAGAAAACCAAGTAATTTTCGGAATGATCGAGAAGGGACTAAATGCGCTAAGGGAGAAATTCATCAAGGAGCAGCGTGGGGGATCGCCTAGAATAAAATGTAAACGTGGAATAATCGAATTCAGCTTACCGCAGAAAGCACTAAGAGAAGAAGCTGAAATTCTCATGGTTGATGAGGCAGCTGGCATGCCCGTCCCCCTACTTTTCACGTTCACCGAGAGATTTCCTAAGGTTATTTTCGCATCGACAATCCACGGGTATGAGGGGGCTGGAAGAGGGTTCTCACTAAGATTCCTGAAAGCCCTCCAAGAAAACAAAAGCATTAATCTTTACAGGTTTGAGCTGAAGGAGCCTATAAGATACGCCCCCAAGGATCCGGTTGAAGAATGGCTTTACGAAGCTCTCCTCTTAGACGCTGAGCCAGTAGACTTAGACGCAGTGATGGCGAGCAAAATAAAAATTGAGGAGTGCAAGTATGAGAAACCCGATCTCGATCACTGGTTTGAAGAGGACGAGAAAAGGCTGAGGGAGTTCATAGGCATATATGTGCTTGCCCACTACAGAAATAGGCCAGATGACCTAATAATTCTGGGGGATGCTCCTCACCATTCAGCCCGTGCGATAACGGCTAGATCAGGTGAAATAATTGGGGCGCTACACATAGCTGAAGAAGGGGAAATGCCAGATGACCTAATAAACTCGGTTCTATCCGGAAACCCCCCGTCAGGAAATCTTATTCCCTCATGCATCGTGAAGTACTATCCCCCCTACAAAGAGTTTGCCCGTCTCAGAGGGCTCAGAGTTGTAAGAATAGCTGTTCACCCAGAGCTAATTGATAGGGGAATTGGAAGCCTAGCCCTTAACAATCTATGCAGGGAAGCCGCTGAACAAGGATTTGATTGGGTTGGTGCGAGCTTTGGAGCCGACAGCCTCCTACTAAATTTTTGGCTGAAAAACGGTTTCATACCAGTACACATAAGCCCTATGAAAAACATTATTTCCGGAGAATACAGCGTAGCCGTAATTAAGCCTTTAAGCCCAGAAGCCGAGGAATTTGCGGAAAAAATCTACATGGAATTCAAAATAAGGTTCCTAAATTCCCTTCCAGACACATACTTTAATTTAGAACCTAATGTAGCCATGCAGTTGCTGAACGTAAATAAGTGGGATCACCTAGAGGAAATAAACTTAACTCAATCACAGAGAGAAAGATTGTTGAGCTATATCCAAGAGAACCTAGCCTACGAAGGAACCTGTGACGCCGTTAAACAGCTTCTGCTAACACACTTTTTAAGCTCCGGCAAACATAGAATACCTCTTTCCTCCAAAGCTGAAATAGAGTTAATAGCCAGATGTCTCCAATGTAGATCTTGGGATAGGGTTGCAAAAACCGTTGGAGTTCACCCCACTGACCTCAAGTCTGAAATGAGGGTTCACGTCAAAAAGCTAATGGAACATTATGGGGTAGGCATTTAGACTTCACTAAAGCGAAAGCTTATTGTCTCCCTAGGCAGCTTTCTTTTTGGAGGCGCTTAATTATTGAATGAGCTTAAAATCGGCTTAACCATATGGTCTTTAGGTCAAACCCCAGACATTAAAACCCTAAAAGATCAGCTTGAAACAGCAGTAAATATTGGCGTTGAAGGAGTCCAATTATGGTGTGTTGACTATGCCCCCTCAAAGCCCTGCGTTCTTGATCCAGACAGATGCACCGGCAAATCGAGGATTGAAATCAAAGAATTAATTGAATCCTATGGGCTTAAAATATCGGGTTTCTGCGCCCAATTATCCGGGCCTACCAAATTTGGCGGGTTAGATGAGGAAACCGGCTTAGATAAGCGGATTGAGAAAACAAAGAAGGCCCTAAAATTAGCCGTTGACATGGAAGCGCCGATAGTTACAACCCACCCCGGTGTCATACCGAATGATAGAGAAAATCCAACATACACAATAATAAGGAGAAGCATATCGGAGATCGCTAGATACAGTGAAGATGTGGGCGCGTTCTTCTGTATTGAAACAGGTATGGAGACATCAGATGTTTTGAAAGCCTTCTTAGAGGATATTGGAAGCCCAGCGCTTAAAGTTAATTATGATCCGGCGAACATGCTTCGTTTCGGAGTTGATGAGGTTGTTAGAGGGGTTAAAACGCTCGGTGAATGGATTGTCCACACACACGCTAAAGACTATAATCCCAAAACAGGTAGAGCTACGATTGGTGAGGGTCTTGTTCCATGGGATAATTACATGAATGCCTTAAGGGAGATTAATTATGAAGGCTGGTTTGCAATTGAGGATGAAACCGGTATAA
>CAZWWD010000081.1:0-5254 GCA_964637155.1 uncultured Candidatus Bathyarchaeia archaeon | reverse complement strand
CTTCAATATTGAACAAAATGCTGGAACATTTTATTTACGGTTAAGAATCCCAACATTATTAGCTGACCCAAATTTTAAATATACAACATTTAAGTAAAAATATATTTGCTAAGCGTTCTTAGCTTAGGAGGATTAAAATGTCTGAAAAGCTAAAAAAAGCAGGATTAACGCCTAGAATGCTATTGTTTTCAATTGTTTGGTGCGTCGTAAACAACATAGTTTTTGGCGCTCTAGCCATCGGCTCAAGCACTAGCGTCATGATCCCGTTAGCGTTTATGTTGATGGCTGAGGCATTTATAACTAGGGCAATCAGTCCGAAGTATCAATTCACACCCCAAGAGTGGGCGGTCTTCTTCTCTGTAGCCATGTCTGGCCTCTTATGTAGCCCACATTATGGAGTAGGAGATCTTTGGCATTTGGGCACAAACATAGCATTTTTACGAGGCTTTCTTCGAACTTACGCTGTCGCCTTTGAAACTTGGCATACTTTTGAGGCTCCAGTATCTGGCCTCTGGATTGTTAAGGATCCGGCAGCCGTAGATGCCTACCTTTACAGTGGCCCTATTCCCTGGAACCTATTTGCACCTGTCATAGGATTCTGGATCATAAATTGGATCAGTCTGTTCCTAGCGTTCCATTTCCTAGCGATAATCTTCCGGAAACAATGGATAGATGTGGAAAGGTTGCCTTTTCCATGGCAAAGACCCTTATATGAAACACTGAAGAGTGCAAAAGCTATGGAAGGTAGACCAAGTCTCTGGAACATAAGCAAAAACATATGGTATTGGATTGGATTTCTAATAGGCGCAGTATCCGCCATAATAGATGTAGCAAGCATCTGGTTTGGTTTTTCACCTCCATTCATGACTGCAGCTTCGTACTACGCTTTTGATCTGAATCCCTACCTTTTCGATGTTTTCCCAAGCGGTCTATGGTGGTGGAGTTGGACGAGCTGGGGAATCGCTTTTGCCATTCTTGCACCTATGGACGTGTTAAACTCAACCCTGTTCTTCTGGATACTTGGTCCCGGTATTGGCATGTGGCTCAACTGGATAACGGGTACCACGCCAGCTGGCGACGATTGGACTAATGGTGCGGAAACGGGAATATTTAAATGGAGAATAATGCTTGGAGGTAGGTCCTCGAGTATTTTCGCACCGGTTTTCATAGCTCTACCATTAATACTGATCTGGCGAGCTAGAAAAACCATAATACGTTCATTTAAAGCTGCGATCTCAGGGGCGCCGAGAGAAGAGGATGAACCTCATTCATGGAGAACCGTCTGGATCGGATTTATCGTATGCTTCCTGGTTTGGTATGCCAGCATGATTGCTGCTGGAGCATCATGGCACGTATTCTGGAGTTTCCTAATACTGACATTGAACTTCATTCTACAAGCAAGGTTGATGGCTGAAACAGGAGGCATTAGATTCAACACCCACTTCCTAGATCAACAGTTTAACATGTATTATGATATGTTGCCTCTATACGCTACAGGAGAATTTGGCAACAATGTTACCAGCTTGACGGCAGTTATGTATAGTACTGAGTGGTATCACTGGTGGGCTCCATTACTTCCTATGGGGCCATCACTGGTGGGCTTCAAGTTTGGATATGAAACGAAAACACGTGCCAGAGACATTAGCATAGCAATGATTATTGCAACGGTTATCGGCATCGTAATCGCAGTTGTAGTGGGAATATGGATGTTCTACTATTGGGGTGCATCAGTACTTTATACAAGAATAATAGAGCTCGGAGGCATCGCTGTAACCTATGAAGATTGGCCGCCGCTCATAGATCACCTCAATTCCGGAGAGTCATTTTTCGAATACTATGGTTTGCCATCTGATTTTTGGGGATGGTGGATAGCAGGCTTCATCCTAGTAGTTATCATAGAATTCTTGCGAAGGAGATTCGCATGGTTCTTTCTAAACTCGATGGGAATTATCTTAGGTGCTGGTTGGGTCTATGACTTCTATATGGGAAGCGTGTTGATAGCTTGGGTAATCAAGCAATTATCATTCAGGGTTTTGGGTGGAAAGGGCTATGAACGCATAGTTGTGCCAGCAGCATGCGGTGTGGCAATTGGCTTCGCAGTTTTCTTCATGCTACTTCAAGTACCAGTGGTAATACTTGGTCTTGCAGTAACAGCGTTATAATAGTAAGCCTCCATAATGACCTTAATATCCCTCATTTTTTTCGAAAAATATAAATTTTTGAAATCAATGAGAAGTTACAGACAGCAGAATAGCGGAATGACATTGTGATAAGTTGGGTCGATTAGAGAAGCGAGGAAGCAAATATGTTTAAATTTAAAATCATATTTATATTTGTCACTATATTCTTTCTCCTTTTCAATCTTACATTTCCATTATTCATCATTTTTAATGTTAACGCCGTGCAAATGGAAGACGACACGAATATGCCAATCAACTTTGATATCGTAGCAAACAGCATCAATATTTCAAGAATAAAGAGTCACGTAGCAAAATTATCTTCCTTCCAAACACGTTTAACAGGTTATGAGGGGTGTGTTGCCGCGTCAAATTACATCGAAGAAAAGCTGCTTGAGATTGGATTGAAAGTTAAACGGCATAGCTACCCAGTTCTCGTTCCAGTGGATCAAGGAACAAACGTGACCTTGCTTCCTCAAGGAATAACCTATGAGGCGTATGCCCTCTGGCCTAATGGTATCCAAACATGCCCCATACCTCCAGAAGGGATTGAAGGGAGGATCATATATGTTGGGAAAGGAAGATTGGCAGATTTTGATGGATTGAACGTTACAGATTCGATTGTTCTGATGGATTTCAACTCTCAAGAGAACTGGCTTAACGCTGCAAAACTCGGAGCAAAAGCTGTTATATTTATTGAACCCTATGAGACTATTAGAACAGAAGCTCTACAAAAGTTCATCTTGACGCCACTACATTTCCCAAGGATATATCTGCCTAGAAATGAAGGATTAAATCTGCTAAAGATGATACAAGGAGGTCAGGTGACCCGCGTCCGCATAAAATCTAGGATGCTGTGGCAACAAAGAACAGCCGATAACTTAATCGCGGTTATTCAAGGTCAAGAATTACCTGACGAAATAATAATAGTAGGCGCATACTACGACTCTTGGTCCGTTGTTCCCAAACTTTCACCTGGAGCTGAAGAAGCTATATCCCCCGCGGTTCTTCTGGAACTAGCTGAACTATTACATAAGTATCCCCCGAAGAGAACTGTCTGGCTAGTCTTCTACTCAGGTCATTGGCAAGCATTATCGGGAGCTCGCTACTTTGTTGAAGATTACTATTTCCAGAACCAGACGTATGCAACCGGAACAAAGAAAATCCTCATGCATATAGGAGTGCAATTATCCTCAGATAGTGATACATTGTCGTTTGTGATGCCAGGCGACTTTTACGGTCAACCCCTATCAGAAAAACCGTGGGGGCTTGATGACATTTACAGATTGTTTTTCCGTGAATGGATACCCGTGTTGTCTGAAAAGTTACCATACGATTTCTCCTATCATTTTCAGGATGCGCAAACATTACTTATTGCTGAATCTGACTTTTTTGATAGCGAAGCTTCCTCAGTTGCAGGTATAGCAAGCTTCACTTTCTATTCCACAAATGCCCTGAGGCTTCGCGTTGGAACGCCATTCGACACGGTTGAAAAAATATCTTGGACAAATCTGAAACCCCAAATCTTATTTACGTCATGTGCAATCGCAGCTTTGGCCAATCAAAACTTTGAGAAATCTTATCTCTATAAGTATTGGCAAACGCCGAAAAGAGTATCGCAGGGAGAATTCGTTGGTTCAGATTATGGGCCGGGATGGGCGGGCTTCGCTAACTTGATTGGAAGAGTAGAAGAATTCAATTTAACTTCTGGTTTTTATCAACCAGTGCCTAAAGCTCTAGTCGAAGTTATTAGAATATCGGAAGAACATGGGTGGTATAGAAACCGTTTTAACCCGTTCACTCATATCTTAACATTAGCTGACGAAAATGGTGAATTTAGAATCCCAGGAGTATCTGCCTGGACGGTTACGGGTTATTATTGCGTCTTCGGCTGGCTAATTGACCCGAGTAACGGTTCTATAGTGTATGCGCCTGATTTAGGGACCTACGGTGCTGGCGGATTAACTTTGACTGGTTATAACTTCTTGGATATTAATATTGATCGTGCAACCATGTTTGTTAAAACTATTGTTTTTAGATGTAAGAGTGTTGTTCTGTTCGACGTTATTAATCCATTACTTATGAGGCAAAACCGCCGTGCACTACACTTCTATTCTAATGATGTGGAACTCCCGCCAATCTCACTAGCCATAAATGATTTTACTTCTCACAGTTCACCCATGTCATATGGGTTAATTACCCCACGTGAAACAGGCGATAACTTGGCTATGCTATTTATTACTCCAGAAACTAGATTCGAAGTTTTACTTACAACCACAACGCCTGAAAATCCTCGTGTACCTCTCCCCACGGGCATATTAATAAATGCAAGTGAAACTCGCCCTGAGGGTTCAGGTTACTCTCCTAACATAGGAGCAATCAAGTGGACAGGATTTAAGTTTCTTAGGGATTTAATTTATCTCGATGACTTGAGAATTGCAAGAATAAAAGATTATAGAATGCTTACACCATCAGCAAGAAAATATATCAGACTTGCACGGACCTACTTTGAGAAGGCTTTGGAAGAATTAAATCGCATGCAATACTCTAAAGCTTATGACTACCTGATTGTTGCTTGGAACTTTGAAGCTAACGCTTACCGCGAGATAAGAGGTGTAACTCAAGATTTAATTAATGCATCCATCGTCTTCTGTTCGCTCATTATACCATTCGCCATAATATTTGAGAGGCTTATCTCATCAACCAGCGGCTTAAAAAGGTTCCTAGTGATCCTTGGGCTAATCATATGCTTTGTTCTTATGGCTGCTATATTACATCCCGGATTCGCTCTCGCCTCAAACACGGCGGCGGCCATATTGGGGCTCTCAGTGCTTGTTATAGGCGTCCCCCTCATAGCCATCATCTTCAGCAATTTATCTAAATATGCGAAACAGATCCGCAGTAAAGTTTTAGGGGCTCACTTCGCTGAGATAGCCCGCAGTGAAGCTATTATGAGCGCCATTTCGACGGGCATTTCAAACCTGAGAAAGAGGAGTCTTAGAACAATTTTGAATCTGCTCACCATAAGCATAATAATTTTTTCACTCGTCTCTTTCACATCCGCATCATCCTTCACC
>CAZWWD010000080.1:0-5285 GCA_964637155.1 uncultured Candidatus Bathyarchaeia archaeon | reverse complement strand
GGATGCACAGCCATTATGCTAAGTAAATCTTCTTTAACATTTCCTGTGAAGGTGAAGGAACTCCCCTCGTATCCTATCAAATATTCTACTCTGTCCTCTCCAAGCCTGTCAGAGAAGATCTGGAAAGCCTTATTCACAATTTCTTCTCTCGCTGGTTTAACCCATTTCTCTGCTGGCGGCCTAGTCGGCACTGCAATATAGGCTTTATTTAGCTTTCTCAGTTTTCCCAGAAAATCTGCAATTTTCTCAAGTTCATTGTCGTACTTTATGTTATTAATAAGCATTGTTTCACTTATGATGGTTCCATCGAATATTTCCGTGAACTTTCTTATACCCTCCAGAATGACATTTAATTTTAAGCTTCCGTGGGGCCTGTTTATTCTTCTCCATAAATTTGGGCTTACAGCATCAACCTTCAACGAAACCAGATTTGCCTTGAGAAGATCTTCCCTAACCTTACTATCCCAGAGTAGTGAGGCATTAGTTATGACGGCTATGGGAATTCCAATCCGCTTTATAAACGATATTTCTTTGTCGATGCTAACATCTAATGTTGGCTCTCCATCTGGAACAAAAGTTAGATAATCGATTTTCTCGCCCCTAGAGAAAACTTCCCTAACCTTTTTTTCAACCTCTCTTAAAATGTCTTCTGGCTTGTAGAAAGATTTTCTCTTAACGAGCATATTACTGGTTTTCCCTAGCTGGCAGTAGACGCATGAGTATGTGCAGGTTTTCGGCGGAATATTGTTTATGCCTAGGCTTCTCCCTAAACGCCTAGAGGGAATGGGGCCAAAAGCTAACTGCCCCATCTATTTTGCCTCCCTCTGACGATTTCCCGCCATATCTAGTATGTTGCAGATTTTTCTCCAAATTTCTCTCACTTCTTTCGCAACGTTGCTTTCAGGAGAGTATTCTATAATCGTCTTCCCATTGGTCATTGCTTCTATAACTTTTCGGTCAAACGGGATTTTGCCAGCAACTTCAATATTGTTCTCTTTACAGAAATCCAAAATCTTCTCTGCATTATCTCTGTTTATGTCGTACATGTTTATGCATACTAATGGTGGAATATCAAAGTGTCTTAATAGAAGAATCACTCTTTTAAGGTCATGGATCCCCGACATTGTGGGTTCACTAATCACCAAACCGACATCCACATTTGCAATTGACGCTATAACTGGACAGCCAATCCCCGGAGGCCCATCCACTATTATCAGCGGAATATTTTCTTTTTCAGCTAACATCTTCGCATTCTGCTTAACCAAAGTTACTAGCTTTCCAGAGTTCGCTTCACCTGGCTTAAGCATTGCATGAACCATAAATCCGAATCTAGTCTTTGATATGTAGGCGTGCCCAGATATTCGCTCCGTTAAGGTTATCGCGTTTGCTGGGCAAACAATTGCGCATACTCCACATCCCTCACAGGAGAAAGGGTCAACTTTCAGTTCTTCCGTTATAGCATCAAATCGGCATTTCTCTCGACAAAGACCACATTTAATGCATTTGTTTTCATCAATAACTGCCAGTTTTGATCCCTTAAACTCCTGTCTCTCGATTATTTTTGGATGCAAGAGCATGTGAAGGTCAGGTGCATCTACATCGCAGTCCGCAACTATAGCGTCTTTAGCTAGGGCGGCAAATGCAGCAGTTAATGTTGTTTTGCCTGTCCCGCCTTTTCCACTTAAGACTGTTATTTGTTTTATTTGCTTCATTTATTAGCCAGCACCTTTACTTCATTAAATAATGTCTTAAATTTTTCTCTCCAATCCGGCATTTCTAGGCTGAATGGTATTCCTCTAGAGTAGAGTTCAGCGATTCGTCTTTGATATGGGATTTCAAGCAGAATGGGAATATCCTTCTTTCTACAGTATTCATAAACTTTTTTATCGCCTATTCCAGCCCGGTTAACAACTACACCTAACGGAATTTTCATGTCCTCTAAAACTTGAACCGCCACCTTTAAATCATGTAATCCGAAGGGTGTCGGCTCTGTTACAAGTATGCAGAAGTCGCTGTTCTTTACAGTTTCAATCATTGGGCATGAGGCGCCCGGCGGAGCGTCAAGAATAACATTTTTACTTTTATTAATGTGTCTTTTAATCTCTCTAATCAGCGGGGTAGCCATCGGTTCACCAACTTCAAGCTCGCCATAAACAATTTCTATGCCATTCGCATAGCCTAAGCTTAATTTTCCAATTTTGTGTTTTCCTTCAGTAATGGCTCCTTTTGGGCATACAAGGATGCATCCACCGCATCCATGGCAGAGCTCCTTGAAAACTAAAACCTCTTTAGGAGTAACGAATATGGCATTATATGAACAGAATTTCGCGCATTTTCCACAGTGATCGCATAGGTTCTCATTAATAGATGGAACCAGACTGTAAATTTGTTCTTCACGGATTATCTTGGGGTGTATGAGCAGGTGGGCGTTAGGTTCCTCAACGTCGCAATCTAATAATTGAACGTCTCTTCCTAGAGAAACAGCGATGTTAACGGCAATTGATGTTTTTCCGGTACCACCCTTACCACTTGCTATCGACACTATCATAAGGAATTATCACATCTCTAGATTGGTTATTTTCTCCATCAAATCATTTCAATATTCTTCAACTTTTCATTTAGTTTAGCTACCACCATCGCCTTAAACCGCGTCCTCTTCCCATACCCATCCCAAAGTGTCCGCCCACAGTAGGAGAACTTATCTCTCTTAATTCTCCCCTCTTGTACTTTTCAATAGCCTCCCTCACGGTTCCATAAGCGCCAGTAACTATTTTTATTCCTGCGGCTGATAGAGCTTGAAAGGCGTTCGGTCCAACATTACCGGTTATAACTACTTTAACGCCTTTACTTGCTACAATTTGGGCCGCTTGGATTCCAGCCCCACCCATAGCTCCAGAAGCCATATTTGGAACCGCTTCAAACCGCATTGTTTCTAGATCCACAATAATAAAGTATGGGCATCTGCCAAATCTTGGGTCAACGGGCGCATCTAAACTATTCGCGGTTGCGGATACGCAAACTCTCATTTAATCGCCTCCTTTTCAGTATTTGGTGAGGTACGATTTTTTTTACCTTCTAAAAACTGCTCAATCTTCTGAACAATTTCCATAAAAGATTTAGATGCTGGAGAATCTGTGTGTTCAGTAATAAATGGTACACCCTTATCTGCATCTTCACATATTTTTTGGTCTATCGGAATGCTTCCGAGAAATGGTATCTGAAGCTCCTTAGCTATTTTTTCTCCTCCACCAGACCGGAATATGTTAATTTTCGCCCCGCAGTTGGGGCATATAAAACCACTCATATTTTCAATAACACCTATAATTGGCAACCCGAGCTTCCTAGCAAACATAACAGCCTTCTTAACAACTATCTGCGAAACCTCAGAGGGTATTGTAACGATGATAACTCCATCCATTTCCGGCAGAAGCTGCGCTACACTTAATGGCTCATCCCCTGTTCCAGGGGGCAAATCTATCAGCAGAAAATCCAGCTCACCCCAAACAATATCCGATAAGAATTGACGTATGGCAGCCATCTTCAAAGGTCCACGCCAGATAACGGGCGTATTCTCATCTGGCAATAGGAAATCCATTGAAATAACTCTAATATCTAAGGGGCCAATCGCCGGGAAGACGCCGGGCGGTCCAACCTGAAGCCTCTGACCGCTTAGGCCTAACATTTTCGGTATGCTTGGACCATGAATATCGGCGTCTAAAATGCCTACTCGGCCAGCATGTCCACGCATTGCAAGGGCTATTGCAAGGTTCGCGGTCACGGTGCTTTTACCTACTCCACCCTTACCGCTTATAATAGCGATTTTATGTTTAATTTTTTTCATTCTTGTCTTCAGCATCCGCTCCTGTTGCTCTTTGATCAGCATTCTTTGTTCGCTGACAGTCTTAGCTTCATCGCCCATATTGCTCACCATTATGATTGAGATAAGATTTAATACATAAACTATTTAAATACTTTATGTTTAGAAAATAAACTAAGAAAGGGCAGTACATGTTGAGTTTCGGTTGATCAGAAACACTCTTTAGAGAGATGGTAAGATTGATTGAGAGAGGTCATGAAGAATATAGTCAGCGGCCTTTAAGACTTAGAGAAGCGGAGAAGGTGGAAATAATCAGTTTGGTGGATAATTCCATAGATTTTTTGTCATCAACCCAAAGAAAAGAAGTTAAAAGTTTTAGAGAATGGGTGAAGAAGCCTTCCCGCTTACCGGTAGCTGAACATGGATTTTCAATGCTCATACACGTATATTATGGAAATGAACGTCATAGCATACTATTTGATGTTGGCGGCAGCTCCAGCGTTATAATGGCAAATGCTAGGAGAATGGGAGTAAACCTAACCCAAATAGAATGCATAGTTCTCTCCCACGGACATTATGATCATTTCGGCGGGCTCTCAGTAGTAGCTAAAGCCATAAACAAGGATGATTTACCTATAATTGTGCATAAAGACATGTTTAGGAAGCGCGGTGCGCTCAGCCTTGATGGAACCATAAGAAAATATCCGGATTTTCCGAGTGAGGGGGAGGTGAAACCAGCTAAATATGTTACGACTAAACAACCATGCCTCATAGCTGATAATTTAGCGCTTGTTACTGGCGAAATCCCGCGTAAAACAAGCTTTGAGAAGGGTTATCCACAGCATAGAGCCTTCATAAATGGTGAGTGGAAACCCGATCCTTGGATTTGGGATGAACGCGCACTTGTAATAAACATTAGGGATAAGGGGCTGGTCATCCTATCTGGATGCGCCCACGCGGGTATAATAAACACGATACTCTATGCAAAACATCTTACGGATACGGAGACCGTCTATGCAGTGCTAGGCGGCTTTCATCTATCAGGAAGAGAGTTTGAAAAACGCATAGGTCAAACAGTGAAGGAGCTGGAAAAAATAAAACCCAAAATATTAGCTCCCTCACATTGCACAGGATGGCGTGGAAGCTACGCAATACATAGGGCTATGCCGGACGCATTCATCTGGAACAGCGTTGGAAATCTTTACGAATTATAGCATTTTTAGTTAACTTAAATGAATACAACTTAAGTGTCTCAATTTTAAGACCGAGGGAATCCATATGCGTAAGACACTTAAGCATTGAAATAGAAAAGGAAAGCGTGGAAAAGATGGATTATCGAGAAAAGAAATATCATTCTATTATTTTTGAGTTAAAAGTAATATTGCCTGCGCTAAGTCTCCCTCCGTTTGCTCTAGAGCTGCTCTAGCTTCTTCTAGGCTCACGTTAGCTTGTTGGGCAACTAAATGAA